>JANNHN010000029.1:0-6415 GCA_031404395.1 Betaproteobacteria bacterium | reverse complement strand
TCGATGGTGACCTTCTTGCAGTACTTTTTCAGGGCTTCCAGCTGTTTGTCATTGTCCAGCACAAACCCCTGGTACATGAACGGGGTCTCCGTCCATGGCCGGTCGAGTTCGGCAACAAATACGCCGAACTGCAATTCTTCTACAGAAACTTCTTTTTTCATTTTGGCGAAATCAATCCGCTGCGGCTACCCGGGCTTCAGCGTGCTCCCCGAGGGGGGGATTCTCCATCCTGCGGGCGATGCGCGCAAGCGCACCCGAAAACCGCGATCAGAAGTCGAATACGTGGTTGTTCTGCAGCAGCCGTGGCGGCGTGCGCGCGGACAACTCTTCGATTTCCTGCATGGTGAGCTCAATCTCGCTCGGTTTGAGGTGGGTGATATACACCTCCGCGGATTGCGTGAATTTCGCCAGTTCCTCGCCGAGCATCGCCGGACACAGATGCAACGCCAGTTCAGCCAGCCAGCGATCCTTGTCGGAAAAGGCCGTCTCGATAATCAGGTATTTCAGGTTGTTGATCTGGTTCACGACCTCCCAGAGGTCATCATTCGGACCGGTATCGCCGGTAAACACCAGGCTGCCTTTGCCGCTGTCGAGCCAGTAGCCTACCGCGGGCACGGTATGCACGGCGGGCAGCACCGTGATTTTGCGACCGCCTAAATCGATCTGCGTTCCGACATCGATTTCCTGGTAGCGCATGTAGGGCTCCTGCGGCGTCGGAATAACCGAGAAGTCCGGCCAGATATCGCCGTTGAAGAGGTTTCTCTTCAGGATGCCGATGGTCGCAGCCGTGGCATACACGGTGACCGGACCGGATCGCAAAGAACCGACCGAGTCCAGCATGAAAGCAATGGAATCGACATGATCCAGATGCGAGTGCGTCACAAAAACATGGTCAATCAGCGTCAGTTCGGCCAGCGACAATTCGCCGACGCCGGTCCCGGCATCTACCAGAATGTCATGATCGACCAGAAACGATGTCGTGCGATGTTGGGGACCGCCAATGGCGCCGGAACAACCGAGTACGCGCAAGCGCATGATGTGGCCCTAGCCCTGACCCAGCACAGACGCCGGGCACACCATGCGGCGCAGAACTGGCAAAACGTCGTCGGAATTTCCAGCGCGGGACACCATGCCGAACTCTCTGAAGCATTGGAATAAACCGATTTTACTCTAACCCGACCGCCTGTTTGCGATCCGTATTCGACGCCCGGCTATGAATCGTGATTTACTACCAGCAGCACCCGGCTTTTCACGGCCTTTTCGTCCTTGTATGCTGGGCTGAATCGCGTACCGAGCAGCCGTTCACGCGCGATTACGTCAAAAACAACCGGTGACCCGGTGTCGATTACTTCGATGTCGGTAACCCGCCCCGCCTGATCTATGCTGACCCACAGACGAACACTGCCGGCCGGTGCGCCGCTCGTCCCGGCATTCAACGACAATGCGGTGACCGGCGCCGGATACCGATCCAGTTCGCGCGCCAGATAAACCCGCGTGTCGGCTCCGGCCGGCGCGGTCACAATCACCGGTCGCGCCGCCCGCTCAGCATGGCGCTCGCGCTGCGGCACATTAAACAACTCATGCATCACCGTGGGGGGTGATTCGACGCTGATTCCGGGTGCATCACGCAGCAACAGCACCTCCGCCGCCGACCCCGGCGCCTCCAGCCGGGCCGCAATGCCCGTCTGTGAGACCGCGGATTGCGACGCTCCACTGCGCCATGCGCCGACGACAATATAGTGCGCCAGCAAAGACGCTCCCAGTGCGATGATCAGGCGCCGCGCCGGTGCGCCGCACATCACCGATGCACTACCCATGATCAATGCGTCCCGAATCGCTGCGGGTTACTTCAGCGCAGCCAGCGCCTGCTCGAGCTTGTCGGCGGGAAGGAAGCCGCCGACCTGCTGGCCGTTGGCGAGATAGACCGCCGGTGTGCCGCGCACACCAAAGCGCTGCGCGAGCGCCTGGTTCTCATCGAGCGGAGTCGTGCAGTTTTTTACCGCATTCGCCGGCAACGATGCCTTGTTCATCAGCTCATCCCAGGCCCGCGCACGATCCTTCGCGCACCATACCGCCTTGGATTTCTCCACCGAGTCGGGCGACAAGATCGGCAGCAGAAAAGTGTAAACGGTGATGTCATTCATCTTGTTGAGTTCTTTTTGCAGCTCCTTGCAGTAACCGCAATTCGGATCCTCGAACGTGTAAATGACGCGCTTGCCGCTGCCCTTGACGCGCTTGATGGCATTGCCCTGCGCCTTGACCAGCGCACCGGCAGCGATCTGCCCGCGACGCTCGCCCGTCAGGTTGCGCTCCTGCGCGTCGCGCAAATCAAACAGATTGCCGTTCATCAGATAAGTAAGCTTTTCATCGGTGTACACAATCTGCCCGTCAAAGACCACTTCATAGACACCCTGAAACGGCATGCGGGTAACGCTCTCGACTGTCATTTTCGGGAACTTGGCCTGAAAAGCCTTGCGCACGGACGCCTCATCGGCGTGCGCCGGCGCTGCAAACAGCATGACGGCGCACAACGCCGTAAAAATACGATTCATCATGAATAATTCCCTGAGCATATTGCTCGTTTATTAACTCGTTGCTGACTCGTTATTGGTCCGTTAAAGACCCATTAGTGAAACCGCGGCGGTCAGGCTATCGCGTGCCGGATCAGCCGGTTTTTCAGGAATGGCAGCCGATTCACCAAACCGAGGCCGAAATTCCGAACCCCACCGATCCAGACCGCCCGCGCGCCGAAAAGTTTCTGCAAAACGTCGGCGCTCAATCCGGTCGCCGCAATATCTTCAGCGCGCGCCCGTTCGTAACGCCGCAACAGCGACATTTCACCACAATCCTGCCGCGGCGCCCGCCCTGCCAATACCGCCGCCAGCGTACGCGCATCGCGAAAACCGAGATTTACGCCCTGTCCGGCCAGCGGATGCACATGGTGCGCAGCGTCCCCGGCCAGTGCTACGCGCGGCGCAATCAGGCGGGCAACCCGCGCCAGGTGCAGCGGAAATCCGGCTGCCGGGGTCAGCAGACGCAGCGCGCCCAGCGCGTACCCGCTTGCCGCAGCCACTGCGTCGGCCAGCATCTGCGCGTCCATCTCCAACAATCCGCGTGCGTGCGATTCCGCCGCCGACCACACCATCGACACCCGGTTACCGGGCAACGGCAGCAGCGCGAGCACACCATCGTCACGAAACCACTGCAACGCCTGCGCGCCATGCGGTTTGTCGGTCTCAAAATTGGCAACAACGCCGATCTGGTCATAGGCGCTGACCTGTGCGGCGATGCCGGCCGCATGCCGCACCCAGGACTCACGACCATCGGTGCCGATTACCAATTGTGCTGCCACGGCAGCGCCGTCGGCGAGCACGACGCGCGCGCACGCGGCATCGCGCTGCAGCGTGACGGCCTGCGCCGGACACCGCATGCTGACACCGCCCGATTCGGCGATCGCTGCGGCAAGCGCCCGTTGCAGAGCAACGCTCTCGACGATCCACGCCAGTTCCCGCAGTCCGGCGTCATAGGCGCTGAAAACAAGCCGGCCCGCAGGCTGATCGCCAACAATGACCATCGCTTCCACACGCTGCGTGCGCCGCGCGTCCAGCCTGTCCCAGACGCCGAGCTCACGAAGAAATTCCGCGTTGCCGGGACTGATCGCGTAAATACGGCTGTCCCATGCCTCCGCCGGCGGCGGCGATGGCAAAGCCTGCGGTTCAATCAGGGCGACATCGAGTCCGCCGCGTTGCAGCGCGAGCGCCAGGCTGGCGCCGACCAATCCCCCGCCGACAATCACGGCATCGTGGATTCTGGTCATGGTGTGCTCCGCCATAGGTTCATTCGAAGCGATTCGACAAGGTGCCGATGCCGTCGATGCTGATTTCGACGGTGCTGCCGGGTTTCATCGACCCGACGCCGACGGAAGTGCCGCAGCAGATGACATCGCCCGGCTCCAGTGTCATGTCCCGCGAGATCAGGCTGACCAGTTCTGCTGGCGGGAAAATCATGTCCGCGACCGGATAATTCTGGCGTTCCTGACCGTTGAGTACGGTGCGGACAGACAGCGTCGCCGGATCCAGCCCGGTGGCGATCACGGGACCGAACACGCCGAAGGTGTCGAAACTCTTGGCGCGCGACCACTGCTGAAACGCGGGATCACGATGGATGATGTCGGCGGCAGTCACGTCATTGATGCAGGTGTACCCGAAAATGTATTGCGGCGCGTCGGCGACACTGACGGCCCGGCAGTGCCGGCCAATGACGATGCCCAGTTCGCCTTCGTACACCACTTTGCCGTCGAAAGATGGCGGCATGCGGATGATCTCGCCGGCGGCCAGAAAGGAATTCGCCGTCTTGACGAAAAACAGCGGCTCACGCGGCGTCGCCAGTCCCAGCTTCGCGGCGAGCGCGTGGAAATTGTTCCATATCGCCAGCATTTTGCCGGGAACCGCAGGCGTCAGTAGTTTGAGTCCGGCCAGCGGCAGCATCTGCCCTGTCGGCTGCGGGTCGCGGAACATATCGCCTGCGTAGACGGCGACCGTGTCACCCGTGAGTTGACCGAAGCCGGTGCGGCCAGTGCGCTCATAGCGCAACCATTTCTGCATGACTGTATTTCCTTACTTGATTCCCTTGCCTGCGCAAGGATCACCAATCCGGGGCCATCTCCCGAAAAACAGATAAGCCGCTGATTTATTGGTAAAATTCAGGCAACTGCGGGGAGAATTCAGCTTGACAAGCCTGCCTCCTGCTCTTTAGACTGCGCCGCCTCCCGTGGCGAGTTAGCTCAGTGGTTAGAGCAGTGGAATCATAATCCATTGGTCCGGGGTTCAAATCCCTGACTCGCCACCATTTCTTTTACAGTTCCGGCTGTTACGTTTGCCGGATTTGACCTGCCATGCTATCGTGTACCCATGCGTAAGTTAATGCTTTTATTGACTTTTTTGATATTTGCTGCGCCGGTTTTGGCGCAGCGGACGCTGCCTGCCGACGCCAAACGCGCGGTCACCGGGGAGCAGCAGATGCTGCCGATGGTGCAGATCAATAGTGATGTACTGCGACTCGCCCCCGGCGGCGTCATCATCGACACCAGCAACCGCAGCGTAACGCACGGGCAACTGCTGCCCGGAGTGGAAATCCTCTACCGCCTCAACGGCAACGGCGAAATCACGCGCATTATCGTCCTCACGCCGCAGGAGCAGGCCCAGATCGACAGCGCCAAGTAGTCCGTGAGCAAGGTTTACATCAAAACCTTCGGCTGTCAGATGAACGAGTACGACTCGGCAAAAATGTCCGACGTACTGCGCGTCAGCAACGGCCTGACGCCGACCGACAACCCGGAAGACGCCGACGTGATCCTCTTCAACACCTGCTCGGTGCGCGAGAAGGCGCAGGAAAAAGTGTTCCATGACCTCGGCCGCGTGCGTCCGCTGAAACAGGCGAAACCCGGATTGATCATCGGCGTCGGCGGCTGCGTCGCCAGCCAGGAAGGCGCTGCCATCGTCAAGCGCGCGCCCTACGTCGATATCGTCTTCGGCCCGCAAACGCTGCATCGCCTGCCGCAACTGATCGCCGCGCGTCGCGCCAGCGGACAAGCACAAGTCGACATTTCATTTCCCGAGGTCGAGAAATTTGATCATCTGCCCCCGGCGCGCGTCGATGGCGCCGCCGCGTTCGTGTCGATCATGGAAGGCTGCAGCAAGTACTGCTCGTTCTGCGTGGTGCCGTACACCCGCGGTGAAGAAATTTCCCGTCCGCTGGATGACGTGCTGACCGATGTCGCAGAACTCGCCGCGCAGGGCGTCAGGGAAGTGACTTTGCTGGGACAGAACGTCAATGCCTGGCGTGCCCCGGCCGCCGTCGGCACCGAGGCGGCCGATTTTGCGCTGCTGCTGGAGTATGTGGCTGAAATTCCCGGCATCGAACGCCTGCGTTATACGACGTCGCATCCCAAGGAATTCACGCCGCGACTCGTCCAGGCTCACGCGCGCATCCCGCAACTGGTCAGTCATGTGCATCTGCCGGTGCAGTCCGGCTCCGACCGGGTGCTGGCGGCGATGAAGCGCGGATACACGGTGCTCGAATACAAATCCATCGTCCGCCGGCTGCGTAAAGTGCGGCCGGACATGTCAATCACCTCGGATTTCATCGTGGGTTTCCCCGGCGAAACCGAAAGCGACTTCGCGGCAACCATGCAGTTGATCGCCGACACCGGATTTGATGCGAGCTTCAGCTTTTTATACAGCCGCCGCCCCGGCACGCCGGCCGCAGATCTGGCGGACGACACGCCGCAGGCCGTCAAACTCGAACGCCTGCAGCGCCTGCAGGACGCAAACGAGCAGCAGACGCGAAAAATCAGCCAGGTCATGGTCGGCACCCGGCAACGGGTACTGATCACCGGCGCTTCCCGGCGCAATGC
>JANNHN010000028.1:0-1615 GCA_031404395.1 Betaproteobacteria bacterium | reverse complement strand
AGCCGGGAAGTGTTGCACAAGCAATGCCGTGATCTGCCGGATGCCTTCCATCACGCCGGCCTCGAAATCACCCGCACGGAACGCTTGTTCGATGCTCTGGCAAATGACTTCCCATTGTTCCTGAGTCACCCGCGCGCTGATGCCGCGGTCGGCCACAATCTCGATGTCGCGGTCGGCCCAATTGATGTACAGCAGGACACCACTGTTCTCTGCGGTATCCCACACACCCAACTGCGCGAAGACTTCCCGTGCCCGCGCCCGCGGACTCTGTCCCCGCAGCAGCGGTACGGGATGCAGCGCGGCCTCGACAACAACGCGCAATTCACCGCGGTGCCTGCGCTCGCTCTGTTTCACGGCATCTTCGATGCGTTGCATGACCGCAGCGGAAAACACGCGGCGCATCACCCACGGTGGCAGCAGCAAATGCCGGAACAGGCGTTTGATATTCATCTCACCAGCTCCCCGAAGCGCCACCGCCGCCCGAGCTGCCGCCGCCACCGCTGAAGCCGCCGCCCGAGGAACTGCCGCCTGAAGACCACGATCCGCTGTCACTGCTCCACCCACCCCCGCGACCGATTCCGGCCGACGCGCCTTCAGTCAATGCGATGAAAAACGCGATGCCGCCGACGATCAGTCCGGCAACGATGCTGCTGAACGCCAGCCAGATGCCGAAACCAAATACGGCGCTCATCACACCGGCGGCAGGCAGCCGGCAGAACGCAGCAACTGGCTGATCACATGCACCAGTATCAATCCACCAACCAGCCATGCAGGATCGAACCATGGCAGCGCCGGCTTGCTGCGCTGCGCTGTGGCAGGCGCGGGCAGGACCTCGCCGCTGACGACACTGATGATCTGCGCCACGCCCGCTTCGACACCGGCAGCAAAATCACCGCGTTTCAGATGCGGCGCGATGGTGTCGCTGATGATGCGTTTGGCCGCGGCATCGGTGATGCGCGCCTTCGAGACCGTAACCCACCTCGATGCGCAGCTTGCGGTCATTCTTGGCAATGACCAGCAGCGCGCCATCATCAATACCTTTGCGCCCGAGCTTCCATTGCTCAAACGCGCGCACGGCGTATTGCTCGATGCTCTCCGGCTGCGTGGTCGGCACCATCAGCACGGCGATCTGCGCACCCTTCTTTGCTTCAAAGGCGGTGAGCCGCTGCTCGAGTTGCGTGATCGTTTGCTGCGACAGCGTGCCGGTGATGTCGGTGACGCGCGCCTTCAGCGGCGGCACCGCGATTACGCGCATCGGCTACTTGGTGGCCGGCACCGAGTATTCATTCGGCGGGCTGGACGGTGCGACAGGGGGCGAGGATGGAGCTGGGGATGATGCTGCCGCAGGTTTGCCGAAATCCACTTTCGGCGGCTTGCTGATTTCTTTCTCGTTTTCCACCGTGAACTGCGGTTTTTCCTTGTGACCGAACACCATCGCCGTCAGGTTGCTCGGAAACGAGCGCACGACGATGTTGTATTCGCGCACGGCATCGATGTAGCGCTTGCGCGCCACGGTGATGCGGTTCTCGGTGCCTTCGAGTTGCGCCTGCAGATCGCGGAAGTTGGCATCCGATTTCAGTTGCGGATAATTCTCGGCGACCACCAGCAGGCGCGA
>JANNHN010000027.1:0-3838 GCA_031404395.1 Betaproteobacteria bacterium | reverse complement strand
CCGATCACCACGTCATTCTCAACCAGGCAGTGCGCGTTCAGGTTGCAGTCGCGGCCGATGCGCGCGCCAGGCAGCACCACGGTGTATTGCCAGATGCGCGTACCCTCGCCCACGGCCTGGGTCTGCACGTCGGCCGACGGATGGATCAGGCTCACCGGCAGAGCTCCTTGAACTGGTCGTAATCACGAATGTAATCCGCTTCATCGTACCAGTCGTCGGCCAGCACCATCAGCACACAGCCCGGTGAAAAATCAAACATCTCGTGCCAGATCATCGGTTCCAGCACCAGGCCCTCGGTGTTGCTGGTCAGGCGCACATCCTCCTGCCGGCGACCATCGTCGAGCAGGATCGTGCAGGCGCCAGCGATACACACCAGCACCTGGCGCAGCTTGCGATGAGCATGTTTGCCGCGGCGCACGCCGGGGCGCGTGCCGTAGATGTAATAGACGCGGCGCACCGCAAACGGGATGGTGCGCTCCGCCTCGAGCGCCACCAGCCACCCTTGATCGTCACCTAACTCTTTGAATTTAATGATATTTTTAAGCATCACCGGGTTCCGGCGCGCAGACACCAGCGCGATCCCAGATAGTTGACGGGCAGCATCACCGCAATGGTGATGAAAATCGCCAGGCGCGCCGTGATGCCGATTTCCTCAATCAGCGCGGCATTGAGCAGCGCGCCGACCGCCAGACTCGCCAGATAGAACAGTGTGAACACCGACAACCGCGCAGCGTTGAGCGGCGCGTCGAACACGTGCCGCGAATACAGGAAGTACGCGGCCAGTATGCCGGCGATGTAAGACAGCACGTACGCCGGCGTGTGTGACACGATGAACAGCGCAGCCTGATACACCAGCAGCGACAGGCCGGTGTTGACCGCGCCGGCGACCAGAAAACGCAGGATGCGTCCGGATTCGCGGCGCGCGACCGGCGGCGCCAGATGCGCTGCGCCGTTATCGGCCATGATCATCGCGTACCGGCGCCGTGCCGGAGAAATCGCGCTGCGCGCGGATAATGCCCAGCGGGCGGTGCTTGGTGTTCTCGTAGGCGCGCCAGACATAATTGCCGACGATGCCCAGACCGAGCAGGATCAGCGATGCCGAGAACAGGATGGTCACCATGATCGCGGTATAACCCTGCACTTCGATAACGCCCGCGATCCGCAACGCCAGCAGCATCGCACCCAGCAGCAGAAAAACGAAAGTGCCGGCAAAGCCGATCACTGTCAGTATGGTAATGGGTATATCGGTGAACGAGAAAATACTGTCGAACAGGTAGCGCAGTTTTTTGCGCAACGTCCAGCCGCTTTCGCCATGCGCCCGCGCGCGACGGACGTAAGGCACTTCAGCGCGGTCGAAGCCGATCCACAGCAACTGCGCGACCAGCGAACTGTGCGCTTCATCGAGCTGCAGCAGCGCATCGCGCGCCTTGCGCGTGACCGCAAACATATCGATGCCGGCCGCCGGCATTTCCGGCTGCACCAGCGCGCGGTAAATACGCCAGAACATGCCGGAGGCCACCTTGCCCGCCAGCGGATCGTCGCGGCCGGCGCGCGTGCCCACCGCGACATCATGCCGCCCGCCGCCCAGCACGCGGAAAAAGTCCGTGACCAGCTCTGGCGGCTCCTGCAGGTCGGCCGCCATGACCGCGATGGTTTCGCCGCGCGCCTGCGCCAGTCCGACGCGAATCGCCGTGAACGAACCGAAATTGCGCGACAGCGCCACCAGTTGCGCCGGTACCGCGCAGACCGACAAGTGGGTCAACAACCATTGTTCTGAGTGGTCCGGACTGCCGTCGATGACGAACACGACTTCCATGCGCCCCGCCACATTTGCCGCGATGCTCTCTACCGCGCGCACCAGTTCGGGCAGAAAAGTCTCGTTGCGGTAAACCGGAATGACCAGCGAATGAGTGATTGCGCCCATCATGCCGCCTCCGTGGCGATGAATTGATTGCGGTACAGCTTCGCATAAATCCCGCCGCGCGCCAGCAATTCAGCGTGCGCGCCGATTTCGGCGATACGTCCGGCATCGAGCACGACGATGCGATGCGCCTTTTCGATGGTGGACAGGCGGTGCGCGATGACGATGGTGGTGCGCCCGCGCATCAGCACTTCCAGGGCGGCCTGCACATGACGTTCGGATTCGGTATCCAGCGCTGAAGTCGCTTCGTCGAGGATCAGCACCGGTGCGTTTTTCAGCAATGCGCGCGCAATCGCCAGGCGCTGGCGCTGCCCGCCGGAGAGTTTGACGCCGTTCTCGCCGACCAGCGTATTCAAACCCTGCGGCATCTGGCGGATGAATTCCATCGCATGCGCCGCCTCGGCAGCGGCCACGATGTCGGCATGGCCGGCGCTGTTCATCGCGCCGTAGGCAATATTGGCCGCCACCGTATCGTTGAACAGCACCACGTCCTGACTGACCAGCGCGATGTTGGCGCGCAGACCGGCCAGTTTGAGCCCGGCGATATCCCGGCCGTCCAGCAGTATGCGTCCCGCCGTCGGCAGGTAGAACCGCGGCACCAGATTGGCCAGCGTGGTTTTGCCGCTGCCGGAAGCACCGACCAGCGCGACGGTTTCGCCGGGCGGAATCGCGAGATCGATGCCGTCGAGCGCAACACGACTGTCATCGCCGTACGCAAAGCGCACTTGTTCAAAGCGGATCTCCCCGCGCGCGCGACCCGGATCCGCGTTACCGGTGTCGATTTCACTCGTCTGATCGATCAACGCGAATATGCTTTCCGCGGCAGCCAGCCCGCGCTGCAGCGGCTCGTTGACACTGGTGACGCGTTTCAGCGGTGCGGTCAGCATCAGCATGGCGGTGATGAATGACACGAAGCCGCCGACGGTAATCTGCGCGGCATTGGACTGCTCGGTCGCAAAGTACACGATGGATGCCAGCGCCAGCGCAGCGACGAATTGCACGATGGGCACGCTCGCCGCCGAAGCCGTCACCTGGCGCATCAGTTGCCGGCGCACGTTGTCGGCCTGCGCATCAAAGCGTTTCTGCTCATAATCCTGCCCGCCAAACAGCTTGACGACGCGATGGCCTTCGATGGTTTCCTGGATGACCTGCGTCATGTCGCCCATCTGGGTCTGCACTTCGCGGCTGGTATTGCGCAAGCGCACGCTGATCAGGCGCACGACCAGCACAATCACCGGTGTCATCACCAGCGCGAGCAGCGTCAGTTTCCAGTTAAGCCACAGCATCCACGCCAGCAGCCCGACAATGACCAATGAATCCTTGAAAATCACCGTCAGCACACTGGTTGCCGCGGTGGTCACCTGCATCACATCAAAGGTCAGCTTGGAAATCAGGTTGCCCGACGCCTGATCATCGTAATAACGCGCCGGCAGTGTCAGCAGTTTGCGGAACATGATGCCGCGCAAATCCATCACCAGCCGGTTGCCGACCCAGTTCAGGGCGAATTGCGCCAGATATTCGGCAAAGCCGCGGATGACAAACAAACCGACGATGAACACCGGCGTCCAGCGGATCACCGACTCGTCCTTGTGGACGAATACGCCGTCGAGCAGCGGCTTCAGCAGCGCCGGCAGCGCCGGTTCGGTCGCCGCGACGACAACGATGCCGAACACGCCCAGCGCGAACACGCGCCAGTACGGCCGCACATGGCGCACGAGGCGCAAATACAGCGCTGTACCGGACAGGGTTTGCACAGGGCGAAAGATAGCAAACTTTTGATCAGTAGTGTCCCAACGTTTTCACGAGGGCCAGTTATCAGTTGATGATCGAAATGTGGAAACGAGCGATTTTGTCTGGTCTCGATTTGAATGTCGAGGTGCAGTGAGTAGGTTGGGGTGAGCTTGCGAACCCCAACGC
>JANNHN010000026.1:0-6826 GCA_031404395.1 Betaproteobacteria bacterium | reverse complement strand
GGAGACGCCGCCAACCAGCGCGGCCGCTGCAAGCAAACACGACAAGAGGTACTTCTTATGATTATTCATGATGAGTTTCCTTTAGTAGGTCTTCCCGGGGGATAAGGCACAATGCCCTGCCGGCGTGAATCCCGATGCACTGCGCCGGGACCGGATCGACGGGGCGGTTGTAGCACCTGCGCCCGTGGCGCACCGTGCGCCACCCCACACACTGCAAATTATTTCCCACGGTCGGCGCCGGATTCCCGCAGGAGTTTTAATTGAGCTGCTACTGGTGCTGCGGGGGAACGCGAACCATTCCCAGGAATTCAGGCTGGCGACCTAGTTGAGCCAGTCCGCGAACGCTACCGCGCCGAATACCACCACCTGATCGGCGTCCGGTGCATCGATACGCACCAAAAGAAAAAAGACCCTCGCGGGTCCTTTCTCATTTCTGTCGGAAAAAAGCTCTTTCCCGGTCGAATTCTCAGTTTCCGAACGGGCTCTTTCCCGGTACCGGCCGCGCTGCGCAGTCGCCGCTGATGTTGGCTCCAGTCGCCGTAACGGCAGTCTTCGCCAACGCTCGACCGACCAAGCTTGAGCCAACACCGGTAAAGGTGATGGCCGTTCCCGCGAGAATATTGCCAAGGAACTTCGTAGCGGAATCGAGTGACACTTCGGTGCCGGTCTGCCAGTACACGTTACACGCCTGCCCGCCGCCCGCCATGACCACCGAGCCATTGATGGGCGTGAGGCTGGTCGAGGCTTTGAAGATCCAGACCCCGTCCGGAGGTCCGTCGAGCGTCAACGGGCTCGTCAGCAGTCCCACCCCGCTGATGCAGTAGACACCCGGCGACAGAACCTTCCCACCGAGGTCCCCGCTAAGATTGCGGTCCGCGTCGGCCGGGCACGTAATGGCCGCCAGTGCCTCGTACGCCAGGGCGAAGTCGGTGAAAGCCTGGATGGCTGTCGCGTCCCCCTGGTGCATCGGCCCGACGACGTTGCACGTCGTAGTTGGAACGACCGTCAGGAGCGAGCCCACAGTTCCACTGACAGTCGAGTCGGTACAGGTTACCCCCGCGCCGCCAAGGACCGCGAAATCCGACGCCGCACCCAGTGATGGCGCGGATTGAGCCCATGCTCCCTGAATCGGGGTCATGGAAAATACCGCGGCCATTGCAAACAGGTATGCGGAGAGATGTTTCTGGCGATGGTTCATGATGAAACTCCTTTTGTAATTTTTCTGCGAAAGTTAACAAGCCCATTCGGCCATGCATCCTGATTCCGGCATTGAGGGTCATGCGTCACGACTCATGCGTCACGCATGCATCACGACGATGGCAGTTATGCACCAACCGCGGCCAGATGTACTGTGCGCTAACACACATAGGGCGGTCGGCGCCGGATTCCGGCGCCGTTTTA
The DNA here is from genome assembly GCA_031404395.1 of Betaproteobacteria bacterium. Lineage (GTDB taxonomy): Bacteria > Pseudomonadota > Gammaproteobacteria > Burkholderiales > SG8-41. The sequence continues at coordinate 5,425 of JANNHN010000026.1, read as the reverse complement.
TTGGAGCTGCAGCTCGAAGCTGCCTTCGCCACGTTCCACGGCAATCAGGCGCAGGAATGGCGCAAGCTGCTGCTGGAATTGGGACGGCACGCGCGCAGTGACTAGAAACACGGGCTTGCTGCCGCTGGCCCACGATCCCTGGCCATCAAGCTGCAGCGGCCCCTCAAGAGTATGCAAGGTAGCGCGAACCTCGGATTCTTTCCCCTCGAGGCGCAATTCATAATCGCCCAGCGGTGACACGGGAGAGAGTGCAGAGCCGGCGGCGCGCCATTGCAGTGTGGCGCTGCCCCGCGCAGCGTTGCGCCCGACGGACAGGCTCGAAACCTTGAGATTCACTTCTCCCGTAAGCTCCAGCGGCGCAAGCTTCGCCAAGCCCAGCCCCAGTGCCGCGGCCGGCAAGCTGATGACGGCATGCTCAATCTCGATCTGTGACCAGAAAACAGTCACTGTAAAGGGTCGGGATCCCGGTTCGAGTTTGACCTCGTAGGCGATTCGCGCGGGTAACGACGCGCCCGGCTGAAAACGCCACACCATGCGTTTTGCCAATCCGGTGCGGCCACCTGCATCGCGGATTTCGAGTTGTCCCGTGCCCGACCACAGCGTCCCTTGAGCCTCGGCAAGCCGCAGCCTGCCTTCGCTTACACGCTGCAGGCCGGCGTCAGCCAATGTCGCCGGTGCGGTGGCGATGAGTGCGAGAATATAAGCGACCAGCCCCACGACATAAGCGCCGGTTCTGTTTACAAGCGGGCGCCGGTGCTTCATTGCTGTTTCGCGCGGACCAGAGTCGCCGTCACGCTGACCAGGCCGGCCGTGGACAGCGCTTCGATCCGGCAGGCGTCGAGGCGGATGTGCTGTGATTTCAGGCCGGCAATCCATTTGATCCAGTCGGCGAACGCTACCGCGCCAAATACCACCACCACCTGATTGGCGTTCAGTGCATTGATACTCACCAGCGCACGCGAGAGATCTGCATCGCCAATCCGGCCTTGCACCAGCGTGAGCAGATCGGTTGACGAAACTGTTGCGGGTGGTGCGGCGCGCAGACGACTATATTCAGCCGACTGCTGTTCAAAGCGTACTGTCTGCGTCCGCAGTGTCGCAACGCTTGCACCCAACTGCGCGCGAGCCTGCACGGCCGACTGCACGAGCCATACATACAGTACAGCCCCCAGCATGACGGCCAGCGCAGCGATGATCGCCCGCTCCCGCGGCGCCCGCGCTTGCCAGGACTTGCGCAGTTGCGACCTCATGACACCCGCACCGTCAGGATCATCGTTGCGCCTGCGGTGCGCGCTGAAGGTAGCGATGGGGCCGGAGACAGATCAACGCTCAGGCCTGACTGGCGCAGATGCGCCACGACGCGGCGCACCCTCGCCTCGTCGACAGCGGAAAGCTCGAGCGTCATGCGCCCGCTCTCGTATGACACGATGCGCACTGCACCACCCGGGAGTTCCTTTGCCGCTGCCGCCACTTGCTCGATCATCGGCAGGAAATCACCATCATCGGACTGGCCGGCGGCATGACGCGCCTCGGCAAGCTTGCGGCGCATCTGCAGCGCCGGATCCACCACGGCGACCGCGTCGGGAAAGGCGGCGCGAAACCGCGATTCCATTTGCTGACGCAGAGCGCGCTGCTCATTCGCCAGCGTCGTCCAGTCAATGACCAGCGCGATCGCATGGAGCGCCAGCGCGGCGCCCAGGATCCACGCGGCTGGCCGCAGACGGGCAGCCGCACCGGTGAAAGTGCGCCAGCGTTGACGCTCCTGGGCCAGGCGGACGCCGGCGCCGGGCGGCGCAGTGCGCCAGTCCCAGCTTCCGGCGAGGCGCACGGCAATACCGAGTTCGCGTGCCCATGTCCCGATATCGGGTGTTGCGTCGGGCATGGTCGTATAAAGCGCAATCGAGATCGGGCCCGCGCCGTGCGCTGCCGCTGCTTCGAGCATCAGGCGCAGAGACAACGGAGGCGCTACATGATCGCCGCAATCAGTCGCCGCGCCTTCGAACGCCCCGCTGCGTACAAAGCCCTCGCGACCATTCCATGCAAGACTCCATTCGCCCGCCGTCCAGGGTAATAACAGCGTTTCGCAGTGAACCTCGCAGCCCCGGATGCCGGCACCGTCGAGCGCATCGCGCCAGCGCGTTAGCCCCGGTTTGTCAACGACCGCGAGCACATCATTGTCGCCCACGGCGCCCAGCCAACTGACCTGATTGGCGTCCGGCTCGCCCACGGTCTCATCCTCGACCGCATAAGCCAGCACCGACCCGGCGTGGCGCCTCGCTGCATGCGGCAGGCGCGTGCGTGTGATCAGCACCTGTGCGGCAGGAATGATCAACTGAATGCGCTTGGCCCGGCGCGGCAACTCCGCAAGCGGTCCTTCCCCGACCACCGGTTCCTGGCCCTCGTTGACGAGCGCCCACAGACACCGCTGCGGCGAATCGGCAAGCGAGCCGTAGATGCGCAGCAAGCTCATAGTATTTTGCGCCAGACAACAGCGGGCCAGCCGGATTTCTCGCGCGCGAGCAGCGCCGACCCTCGCGCCTGCGCCCCGCCCATGGTTACCCGCATTGTTGCAATAAAGTAATCGCTGCTTACTGAAATGTTGTCGTTGGGCACGATGAGTCCGGGAGGGAGTTGATTGAAGAAGTCGGAGAATGTTCGAAAATAAGCGCGCTCACGCTGCGCCACGACAGCGCGGGCGCCGTCCAGGTCCAGGCCTTCGACCACTGCGGCGAGTACTTCGGGCGTGGCTGTGTTCGCGTTCACAGCAGTAAAACGGGGCAGTGCCGTCACGAACGGGCGCAGGCGGGCACGAACACCGTTGTCGAAGCCGCGCACCAGCACGAGCTCGGCCACATCAATCAATGGCCGGTTGGCGGCAAGGTAAGGCGGCTGCAACGCCAGATAGGTCTCGTCTTCGGCGCCGTCCTGCGGCTGCGGCTCGCTGTCGGCATCAATCCAGTCGGCCAGTGCGTCGGCAAGCGCCGGCGGCAGCGCCAGAATCGACAACAGACGCCGGAAGGACGCAAGCTGCGCGAGGTTTACTTTATCGCCCTTCAGCAGGTTATTGAGATTGAACTTGCCCTGCTGGTCTTCGATGTGCCCAGCGAGACTGCCACCCTCGACCGGAACTGGCGGCAGCCGCAACGCCCACGGTTCCCCCGGATTATCGATATTGCCTGCGCGGCGATCGTCACTCAACACAGCGCGAGACCAATCCAGCCCGGCCTGAATGAGGAGCTGCGCCTGGGCATGACCGGCAGTGAGTTCGGCTTGCCTCGACCACGTACTCTGCGACACGAGTATCGCAGTCGCGGCCAGCGCGGCCAGCGCCACCACGCCCATGGCGAGCACAATGGCCACTCCGTACTGTGGCGCGAGTAGCACTCCCTGTCGGAGCGCTTTCATGAGTTCAGCGAAAACACGCGCACGATTTCCTCGCCGGTGGCGAGCACAATCCGCAACCGTACGGCCCGGGGAATGACAGCATCGAGCGGCGACGTCGGCCACACGTCCACCCACGCAAGAGCGGCATTAAGGTATTGGAGTTCAAACAGGGTCACTCCATTCAGCACGGAGTGGCGTGCGGGCAGCGCATTGGGCGCCACGTCGAGACCCGGCCACAGCCACAGTTCGATCTCCTGTTTCCCGTTCAGCCCGTATGCGACCCGTCGCGGCGTGTCCACGCCCTCGGCAGCAGCAAAGCGGCTGACTTCCAGGTGCGATCCGGGCGTAGTGGCGGGCCTGCCGAGCCATGCCGGTGTGCTGCCGGAGGCGCTGCGCACCGGACGCGGCGCTGCCAGTCGTACGTCCTGTTCGAAGCGCGCGCAGAACGCGGCCACACGCCGCCATTTGGCGGTCTCCGCCTCGGCCTGCACGCGCGCATCAAGCACCGCACCCAGACCGCGGAACGACATCAGGGCCAGCAGCGACAGGATAAGCAACGCCGTGAGCAGCTCAATCAAGGTGAAGCCGCCGCTCCCGAAACGAGTGATGCTCATTACCGGTCCTGGTTTCATTTCATCGTCCCCGGCGGTTGCACGACAAACCCGATGAAGTGCGCAAGCGTGCGCGACTCTTCCGGCGCCACAAACACGAAAACAGTGACGCGGCGGAACGCGGGATTCGGTGTCGCGATGATTTCCTCGCGCCACGCAAACTCAATACCGCCCTGGCGTTGTGTGCCACGCTGTATGCCCAGCGGCAGCCAATCGCCGCGGGCGTGATGCTCCGCCACCAGATTCTCCGCGACCCAGCCAGCCAGCAAACGCGAGCGCAGCTCCCCGACATTGCTCGTGCCCTGACCCGCCGCACGCATCGCAGCAAGGAGCGCGATCGCAACGATGGCCAGCGCGACCAGCACCTCGACCAGCGTGAACCCGGCCCGCCTACAGTGCCAAGCCGTCATTGAGTTTTCCTTCGCCCGGCAGGACCCGAACTTCTCCGACCGGGGACGCCGCGATGACGCGGGACTCTGTGCCCAGGGACATTGCGACGGTGAATGAAAATACCGGGACGTAGGGGGAGAACTCCAGACGCATGGCGCCTTGAGCAGGCATGTTCTCGACCTGCAGGCCCAGGATGGTCATGCCCTGGGGCAGCGTTCGCGCCCGCAACAGATCGCTGTCGCGCATCTCGGACCACCCGGCATCCGCGGTCATCCGCCAGAACCGGTAGCCGGGTCCGTCCGCCGTCCAGGCGATGGCTTGCCCTGTAAGGCGTGATTCTGTCGCGGCAAGATACAGCAGTTGCGCGAGCCGTTCGGCTTCGACGCGCAGCAGCCCGCGATCGTCCGGACGTACGATGGTGCTGACCAGGCCGACAAACAGCCCCATGATCAGCAGCACAACGAGCACCTCGATGAGCGTGAAGCCCTTGGTGTTGATCGGAGAGTGCATGAGCAGTCTATGGTGATTGGTGATTGGTAATTGGTCAGTAGTGTCCCAACGTTTTTCAATACGTAGGTTGGGGTGACGAAGGAACCCCAACGCTGAACCCAGTGCAAAGTAGTAGAGTGTAGAGTGGAAAACCCCGAGTATTTGCAGAGGTCGCGCGTTGGGGTTCGCAAGCTCACCCCAACCTACTCACTGCATCTCGACATTCAAATCGAGACCAGACAAAATCGCTCGTTTCCACATTTCGATCATCAACTTATAACTGGCCCTCGTGAAAACGTTGGGACACTACTGGTAATTGGTAATTGGTAATTGGTGATTGGTTAAAACGCGTGGCGGCCAAGTTTTTCCAATTACCAATTACCATTCACCAATTACGGATTTACTGCGCTTTGCCGTCGGGAATAAAGACGTAGCCGAAACCCCACACGGTCTGGATAAACGCCGGTTTCGCGACATCCGGTTCGATGATTTTGCGCAGCCGCGACACCTGTACGTCGATGGAACGGTCGAAGGCGCCGAATTCGCGGCCG
>JANNHN010000025.1:0-3761 GCA_031404395.1 Betaproteobacteria bacterium | reverse complement strand
GATGCGCCATCGACACCGATCTGCGCGATCAGCGTGAGGATCACATCCTTGGCTGTGACGCCGAAGCCGGGCTCGCCGTCAATGGTGATGCGCATGGCGCCGGGCTTGCGCTGCCACAGCGCCTGCGTCGCCATCACATGCGCGAACTCGGAGGCGCCGACGCCGTAAGCCAGGCAGCCGAACGCGCCGTGGGTGGAGGTGTGTGAATCGTTGCCGATCACCAGCAGGCCGGGCTGGATGATGCCCTGCTCCGGCGGCACGATGTGCATGATGCCCTGATGCTCGTGATCCATGCCGAACAGCGTGATGCCGTATTTGCGCGCCATCGCCTGCAGGTCGATCACCATGTTGCGGATTTCGACAATGGGAATGCCGTCCACGCCTTTGGCGCGCCCGGTGGTCGGCACGTAATGATCAGTGAAGGCAAAAATCTGCTGTGGTCGCATTACCTTGCGCCCGGCTTTCTCCAGTGCGGTGAACGCGTGCAGGGTGTTCTCCTGCGCGAGCGCGACATCCACGTACATCAGCGACTCGCCCTCGTCGGTGAGGATGTGGTGCGTGTTCCAGAGTTTTTCGAATAAGGTATGTGACATACAGTGGCAGGCGCCCCTCACCCTAGCCCTCTACTTCGTTTCAAGTGTTCCCTTGTCCCCAAAAATTGGGGAGAGGGAATACATTTGGATCGCTCATCCCGGCACACATGGGAGAAGCGATGCAGTATCACGCGAACCGGCTACCAGCCGTTGATCAGATCGGCGCCCGGTTTGGCCTCGCCGCGCTCGACGCGGTGAACCAGATCATTCATTTTGACGTGCAGCGGCGCCGGCACGCCGATGAAAGCGCCGCGCTCAGCGACATAGCCGTTGATGAAATCGGTTTCGGTGCGCCGGCCCTTGAACATGTCCTGCGCCATCGACGGCCGTTGATCATCGGAACGTTTTTTCGCGCCTTCCATCAGGATATCGGTAATGCCGGCCAACGCATCCTTGTTGCCCTCACCGGCCAGCGCCAGCATTTCGGCTTCCATGCCCAGCATGCGTTCCAGCGAATAACCCAGCGCCTGACCGACGCGCACTGCCTGCGAGCCGAGGCGTATCGACACCGAACGCGGGCCATCGGCGCTGTCGCGCTGGTTGCCTGATAGTCCGGTCGCTGCAGATAAACCATTGCGCATGGAGTTGATCACCAGCTTGGACCAGCGTTCGCCCCACAGATTGGTTGTCACCTTCGCGCTGTCGGCCGAACGCAGCAGCGCGGCCACTTCCTCGGCACGCGGCGTCACACGACCATGCGGCTCGCCGACGCGGAACACCGTGTGTTTATCGCCGCCCAGCGGCACCATGCGCTTGATCCGCCCCGGCGCGTACAGCTCGGCGGCGATCAGGCTGGCGATGCTGCCCAGCGTCTTGCCCCAGCCGACAATGGCGGCGATGCGCTCTTCGTTGATGCAGTTCTGCAGCGACACGCAATAACCATCCGGCGCCAGATACGGTTTGATCAGATGCGTGGCCCATTCAGTATCGTAGGACTTCACGCAAATGAAGGCGATATCGATCGGCCGTTCCTTGCAGAAACGCTGCACTTCGGTGATGTGGAGCACATTGACTTTGACCACATGCGTCTCTTCCGGCGTCATGCCCGACAGATGCAGGCCCTTTTCGCGTATGGTTTCAACATGCTCCGGCCACGGATCAATCAGCGTGACGTCATGCCCCACGCGGGTCATGTGACCGCCGGCGATGCCGCCAATGGCGCCGGCGCCGACCACTACAATACGTTTACCCAAGACAAACTCCTTCAAAAGCAGCCACAGAGGTCACAGAGAGCACAGAGAAAATCGTTTAAAAACAATTAGTTATATTTTAAACTACAGCCGCGACTGTATTACTGAATTTTCAGGCCGTCCTCTGTGGCCTCTGTGGCTAAAGGTTTTTACAACTTCTCAATAATGGCTTCAGTGAAGCGTTTAGTGCCCGCCGTACCGCCCAGATCGCGCGTGACATGCTTTTTCCCGGCCAGCACCGCGGTCAATGCGGCATCGATGCGATCTGCAGCAGCGATATCACCGATGTGCCGCAACAGCAGCACGCCGGAGAGAATCATCGCCATCGGGTTGGCGATGTCTTTGCCGGCGATGTCCGGCGCGGTGCCGTGCACCGACTCGAACATCGCATAGTCGCGGCCGATGTTGGCGCCCGGCGCTACACCCAGCCCGCCGATCAGCCCGGCGCAAAGATCGGAGACGATATCGCCGTAAAGATTGGTGAGTAACAGACCGTCAAATGTTTCAGGCTTGATCACCAGCTCCATGCACAGCGCGTCGATGACGCGCGCATCGCAGGCAATACCCGGAAAATCCTTCGCCACGTCCTGCCCCGCTTTAAGGAACAGGCCGTCAGTCATTTTCATGACATTGGCTTTGTGGCCGATGGTCATTTTTTTGCGGCCGGTTTTCTTCAGGTATTCAAAGCCATAGCGCGCGGTGCGCTCGGTGGCGCCGCGGGTAATGATCTTGATGGCTTCTGCGGTGTTTTCGTCAATCATCCGCTCGTTGCCGACGTAGAGGTCTTCGCTGTTTTCGCGGAAGATCACCAGGTCAACGTTTTCGTAACGCGACGCCACACCGGGGTAGTTCTTGATCGGCCGCACATTGACGAACAGTTGCAGTTCCTTGCGCAGCGCGATGGCGATGCTCGGGTAGTCAGCGCGGATTTCCTTGCCTGCCGTGTTGACGCGCTCGATGTTGATGCGGTAATTGCCACCGAACGGCGTTTGCGTCGGACCTTTCAGCGCCAGCTTGTTGCGTTCGATGGATTCGAGCGCGCTCACCGGCAGCGCCGTGCCGAATTCCTTTTCGGCGCGCAGGCCGACCAGCACTTCCTCGAACGCCACTTGCGCACCCGAGGCCTTCATGATGGCGCAGGTCGCACCCACCACTTCCGGCCCGATACCGTCTCCGGGCACTACTGTTACTTTGTTCAAATCAGGGTCTCCGATAGATGAAAACGGGAACTGCGACAAAAACCGGGGATTATTTCCCGTCGTCGGGCGCGCGCAATGCTTTGAGGCGTGGAATGATGAAGGGGAGCATCACCGATATCACCGACATCGCCAGTAGCGTGACGGTGATCGCGCTGCCGTAGAAAATCTTGATGTCGCCGCCGGAAATGGTCATCGCCTGGCGGAATGACTGCTCCATGATGCCGCCCAGCACCAGCGACAGCACCAGCGGCGCCACCGGAATATCAATTTTCTCGAATACGTAGCCGAGTACGCCGAACAGCAGGATCAGCCACAGATCGACGACGCTGCCGTTGATGGCGTAGGCGCCGATCGCGGATATCGCCACGATCAGCGGATACAGTATCCCGGTGGGGATGTAGAGCAGCCGCACGAACAGGCCGACCAGCGGCAGATTGAGAATCAGCAGCATCACGTTGCCGACGTACATGCTGTCGATCAGACCCCACACCAGGTCGGGCCGAGTCTGAAACAGCAACGGACCGGGTTGTACACCGTACATGATGAACGCACCGAGCATTACCGCGGTCGCACCGCCGCCGGGTACGCCCAAGGTCAGCAGCGGAACCATTGCGCCGGCGGTGTCGGAATTGTTCGCAGCTTCCGGGCCGGCCACGCCCTCGATTGCCCCTTTGCCGAACTGCTCCGGGTGTTTGGACAGCCGCTTTTCGGTGGTGTACGACATGATCGCCGCAATCGTACCGCCCGCCCCCGGCAGTACACCGATGACAAAACCGATG
>JANNHN010000024.1:0-2324 GCA_031404395.1 Betaproteobacteria bacterium | reverse complement strand
GGGTGGCAGGGCGCGTGACAGTGTCGCAGCAGGCGCGGTGCAACAGGCAGTCAAGGCAGCAGAACGTGCGCTGGGTACTGCCGGGCGGGTGCTGCTGCGGCCCTCGGGCACCGAGCCGGTGATCCGGGTGATGGTCGAAGGCAGGGTGAAACGTCAGGTCACGCAACTCGCCAGGAAAATTGCCCAAGTAGTGCGTGCCGCAGGGTAATTTTATAACTCATTGATTATATTTAATTATTTTTTAATTGACGTCTCATTATCATTTCCATATTATTGGAAATATGAAAATGAAAGGGGCAGTCACGGCATTAAGCGCACTGGCGCATGAATCGCGTTTAGGCGTCTATCGGCTACTGGTCACTGCAGGGCCGGAAGGCATGGCTGCCGGCGCCATCGCCGATGCGTTGCGTTTGCCACCGGCCACACTCTCGTTTCATCTGAAAGAACTCAGCCGTGCCAGATTGGCGATCTCGCGCCAGGAAGGGCGTTACGTCATTTATTCGGCAAATTTCGGGAATGCGCTGAAGCTCGTCAACTATCTGACTGAAAACTGCTGCGGTGGCCGGTCGTGTCTGCCCGAGTGCGCGCCGGCAGCAGAGGCAGCAGCTGCGGCGGTAATCGGGGCGGAAACGCTGTGAAAAGCCTGTAAACCCATCCCGCCGTGGACGATCGCAGCCAGCAGGATAAGTTGGAGAGTAATGATGTCCGAATTGCAAACGTACAACGCGTTGTTCCTGTGCACCGGTAATTCCGCGCGCAGCATCATGGCCGAAGTCATGCTCAACAGCATGGGGAAAAGTCGATTCCGCGCCTGCAGCGCCGGCAGCCATCCGAAAGGCGCGGTGCATCCGCTGGCCCTCGAATTGCTTGCGAAAAACCGCCTGCCGACCGAGGGATTGCGCAGCAAGGACTGGGAAGAGTTTGCGCGTCCCGGCGCGCCGCAGCTGGATTTTGTGTTTACCGTCTGCGACAACGCAGCAGGGGAAGTTTGTCCGGTGTGGCCGGGCCAGCCGATGACGGCGCACTGGGGCATTCCTGATCCGGCCGCCGCCGAGGGCAGCGATGACGAGAAACGCAAGGCGTTTTTCGTGGCATACAACCAGCTCAGCACCCGGCTGTCCCTGTTTGTCAACCTGCCGCTCGATCGTCTCGACAGGCTGTCGCTCAAGAAGAAGCTGGACCAGATCGGCGCTGCAAAAGCGACAGAGCCGCGGGCATGACTGCGGCGGCGGAGACGCCTGCGCCGGCAGCCGGCGTCCCGGGCATGAGTTTTTTTGAGCGCTGGCTGACGTTGTGGGTGTTTTTGTGCATCGTCGCCGGCGTGCTGCTGGGGCAGGCGTTCCCGCCGCTGTTCCGGGCCATAGGTCGCATGGAATATGCGCAGGTCAACCTGCCGGTCGGCGCGCTGATCTGGATAATGATCGTGCCGATGCTGCTGCGCATCGATTTCGGCGCCCTGGGCCAGGTGCGCGCGCACTGGCGCGGCATCGGCGTCACGCTGTTCGTCAACTGGGCAATCAAGCCGTTTTCGATGGCGCTGCTCGGCTGGCTGTTCATCCGTCATTGGTTTGCGCCGCTGTTGCCGGCGGAGCAACTCGACAGCTACATCGCCGGACTGATCCTGCTCGCTGCCGCGCCGTGCACGGCGATGGTGTTCGTGTGGAGCCGGCTGACCGGCGGCGACCCGTATTTCACGCTGTCGCAGGTCGCCCTGAACGACGTCATCATGGTGGTTGCATTCGCGCCCATCGTCGCGCTGCTGCTGGGCGTGGCGTCGATCAGTGTGCCGTGGGACACGCTGCTGACCTCGGTCGTGCTCTACATCGTGGTGCCGCTGATCGTCGCGCAGCTGTGGCGCCGGCGGCTGCTTGCGCGCGGGCAGCAGACGCTCGACGCTGCGCTGGCGCGGCTGCAGCCGTGGTCGGTGATTGCGCTGCTGCTGACGCTGGTGCTGCTGTTCGCTTTTCAGGGTAATGCGATCATCGGGCAGCCGCTGGTGATCGCGCTGTTGGCGGTGCCGATCCTGATCCAGGTGCTGTTCAACTCGGGGCTGGCCTACTGGCTGAACCGCCGCATGGGGGAAAAGCACAGCGTGGCCGGCCCGTCGGCGCTGATCGGGGCATCCAATTTCTTCGAGCTGGCCGTCGCCGCCGCGATCAGCCTGTTCGGTTTCGAGTCCGGTGCGGCGCTGGCGACCGTGGTCGGCGTGCTGATCGAAGTGCCGGTGATGCTGCTGGTCGTCCACGTCGTCAATGCCAGCCGCGGCTGGTACGAAGCCGGCGTTCCGCGCTGAAGCAGGAATCGCGGGCTGCGGCGCGGCGTTC
>JANNHN010000023.1:0-10190 GCA_031404395.1 Betaproteobacteria bacterium | reverse complement strand
CCTGCCGGCGCCGATTGCGCGACGTCTGAAGGACCAGCAAGGCATCATTGCCGATGGTTTTGCCGATGTCACGGTGATGTTCGCCGACATCATCAATTTTACAAGCCTTGCCGAGGAAGCGCCGCCCAAGGCCATGGTGGAGCTGCTGAACGAGGTATTTTCGAGATTCGATGCGATGGCGGATTTTCATCATATCGAGAAAATCAAGACCATCGGCGATGCGTACATGGCGGCCGGTGGCTTGCTTGAGCATGACGGCATCGATTTTGCGGTCGATGCGCGCGATTACACATCGGCCATACTGCGCCTGGCGCTGGATATGCAGAAATACATGGAGGAGCTGTCGGTAAAAAGAAATATGCCGCTCAGAATCCATGTCGGCATTTGTTCGGGCCCGGTGGTTGCCGGGGTCATCGGCACGCGGAAATTCATCTATGACCTGTGGGGTGATACCGTCAATACGGCGAGCCGCGTCACCGGCGAGGCGAAGGCAGGCACGATTTTCGTCGATGCCATGACCTATCGGCGTACGAAAAGCATGTTCGAGTTCGAAGGCCCGATTTCCATCGTGACCAAGGGCAAAGGCAAGATTGAGGTTTACCGGCTGATCGATCTCGCGCCTCATCTGCGCGAAGCCACCGTCTAGTCGCCTGTCCCTGTCCCGCTTCCCGCCGATCAGCCGGCGGCGCCAAACAGCGCCGACCACAGTGTTTTCACCGCATTCACCTCTTGCGCTACGCTGCGCGCATCCACTCGCGCAAACCGTTCGCCCGCGAGCCGCTGTTGGTGTTGCAGTTCGCGGAAGCGGCGATAGGCGTCATGTACCGCATGGGCCTGATCCTGCGCAATCAGGCCCAGACCGGCGGCGGTTTTCAGCAAAGCGAGGTTGCCGGAATTGGCGGTGAGTTCCTGATGCACATGCGCCTGGCCGAGAACCAGATACTGCACCATGAACTCGACATCAATGATGCCGCCCAGGTCATGTTTGATGTCGAAAAGGCTGCTCGCGTTCGGATGGGCTTTCAGCATTTTTCGGCGCATGGCAAGGATTTCGTCGCGCAGTGCGGTCGGTTCCCGCGGGGCGCGCAACACGCGGATGCGCAGTTCCTCGAAGGCGAGTCCAATCCGGTGGTCACCTGCGACGCTGCGTGAACGGGTGAGCGCCTGATGTTCCCACAGCCATGCCTGAGTCAGCTGATACTGCTGCAAGCTCGCCAGCGGTGTGACCAGCAGGCCGCTGACGCCGTCCGGGCGCAGGCGCAGATCCGTTTCGTAGAGTATGCCGGCCGCAGTAACGCTGGTGAGCCAATGGTTGATGCGTTGCGCGAGGCGCGCATAATTCTCGGTGGCCTCCGGCGCCGGGTCGTCGTAAACGAAGACGATATCGAGGTCTGACGCATAACCCAGTTCCTTGCCGCCCAGCTTGCCGTAGCCGACGACGGCAAACTTCGGTGTGTCGCAGTGGCGTTGCCGCTGGCTTTGCCAGCACAGTCGCAACACCTCTTCGAGGATGGTCGCGGCGAGATCCGACAAGTGGTCGCTGAGCGTTTCCAGCGGCAGCGTGCCGGCCAGATCCTGCGCCACAAAATGCAGTGTCTGTGTGTTTTTGAAATGGCGCAGCATGTCCATTTGCTGCTCGACGTCACCGGTGGCAGCGTCCAGATTCCTGCGCAGCGCCGTACGCAGTGCCGCCCAGTCCGGCGCGGCGAGCAGCGTACGCGCGTCCAGCAATTCGTCGAGCAGAATCGGATGCTGCGTAATGTATTGCGCCACCCACGGGCTCGCGCCCAGCAGGTCGGTCAGGCGCTCCAGCGCGTGCGGATATTCGTGCAGCAGCGCAAGATAGGCTTCGCGGCGGCTGATGTTTTCGAACAGCGCCAGCAGACGTTCCAGCGTGGCGTCAGGATTGCGGCGTGCGGCGGCCGCAGCGATTGCCGCGGGCACCAGGCGGTCCAGGCGTTGCTGGCTGGCGGCGGGCATCTGCCGGTAACGGCTGCCGGCGCGCAGTAACGCCAATCGTCGGGCAAGTTCGGCGCCGCCGGCATAACCCAGATTGCCGAGATGCTGTGCCGTGCCGTCGGGGTCGACCGGGTCCTGCCACAAGCCGGCGAGCGGATGCTGTTCAGTGTCGCTTTCGGCAAAAATGGTTTCGAATTGCGCGGATACTGCATTGCGATGCCGGGTCAGTTCCGCTCCGAATGCCGTTGCGTCAGGAAACCCCATGCTTGCCGCCAGCAGCGCGCGCTCTGCGGGATCGGCGGGCAGCGCCTGCGTCTGCTGGTCGTCGCGGTACTGCAGGCGGTGTTCCAGAGTGCGCAGGAATACATAGGCGTTGCGCAACTCTGCAGCGGCTGCAGGATCAATGATCCGGCGTTCGCCGAGTAGTTGCAGCACCGGCAGCGTCGATTGCTGTTGCAGCGCCGGCTCGCGTCCGCCGCGAATTAACTGGAACACCTGCACGATGAATTCGATCTCGCGGATGCCGCCGGGACCGAGTTTGATGTCATCGCTGCGTTCCCGGCGCTCGACTTCGTGGCGAACCTGGCTGTGCAGGCTGCGCATGGAGGCGAATGCGCCGTAGTCAAGATGGCGGCGGAACACGAATGGCGTGACCACGGCCAGCAGCGCGGTGCGCTGGTCGCCGGTCAACGGCCGGCCCTTGATCCATGCATAACGCTCCCACGCCCGGCCCTGGGTGATCAGGTAGTTTTCCAGCATGTCGAAACTGACCACCAGCGGACCGCTGTCGCCGTAGGGCCGCAGCCGGGTATCGACGCGGAACACAAATCCGTCTTCTGTCCATTCGTTGAGCGCCGCAATCAGGCGGCGTGCCAGACGGGTGAAAAATTCATGGTTGCTGAGCGGGCGTGCGCCGTCGGTCTCGCCTGCTTCGGGGTAGATCAGTACCAGATCAATATCGGATGACGCATTGAGTTCTGCGCCACCGAGTTTGCCCATGCCGACGACATGCAGTTGTTGGGGTGTGTGTGCCGTTTCGCTGCGCGGTTCGCCATGTGTCGCGGCCAGATCGGCGTGCAGGCAGGCCAGCGCGGTTGTAATACTGGTTTCGGCAAGGTGCGTGACGGTAATGACGACTTCATCCAGAGTGGCGCGCCCGCTGAGGTCGCGCACGATCAGGCGGGCCATGACCCGCTGGCGCAACCGGCGCAGTGCGCGTGCGAGACCGGCATCGTCGCGCAGGTCCTCTGCGGCGAGAGCCGCGCGCATGTCCGCTACCGTGAACGGATGATCCACTTCCGCTGTCGGAATAATTGCAGGATGCGCCGAGAGCAGACGCTGCAGGTAGCGGCTGTAACGGGCGGCGGCGGCGATGGCGCTGTCGGCGGCTACTGGCGGTCGCACGTTATTCGATTCCATGGCTGGTTCGCGATAGAATGGCTAAGCCTTTGTTTCACTTCTGCATTTTACATTTCTTTTTTTATAATTTAATGGGAAAACATGGTTTCTGAGGCAGCATATCGCTGGATCCGTCACAGTTCGCTGTGGATCTACCGGCTGCTGACCTGGGCTGTCCTTGCCGCCGGACTGGTATTTGCCGCGACCATACTGGTGCTGCGCTACTGGATATTGCCCGACATTGCGGTTTATCGCGAAGACATTGCGCAACGGCTGAGCCAGGCGACGCAGCAGCGCATCACCATCGGCAGCATCAGCGCCAACTGGAACGGCCTGCGGCCGCAACTGGGTCTCACGCAAGTGGTGGTGCATGACGCAGCGGGTCGTCCGGCACTGGAGTTGCCGCGCGTCGATGCCACGCTGTCCTGGCGTTCTGCCGCGTTGTTGCAGGTCAACTTCCACTCACTCGATATTTTCCGGCCGGTGCTGACGGTGCGCCGCGATCCCCAGGGCGGCATTACCGTGGCCGGCATCGCGATGAACATCGACCACCAGGACAGCAGCGGTTTTTCGCGCTGGATACTCGGTCAGCGCGACATCGAAATTCATGATGCGCGCCTGGTCTGGACCGATGAGCTGCGCGGTGCGCCGAAGCTTGCGCTCGAGCAACTGCAGTTGCGCATCGTCAACGACGGCCAGCGGCACAGGGTCGGGCTGCGCGCAACGCCGCCGGCCGCACTCGCTTCGCCGCTGGACATCCGCGGTGATCTGAGGGGCGAGGATTTCCAGGAATTGGCAGAGTCGCTGACCGGCCAGTTGTTCGTGCAGTTCGATCATGTCGATATTGCCGCGTGGCGGCAGTGGGTTGATTTTCCGGTGCATTTTCCCCGCGGCACAGGGACGCTGCGCGCATGGTTAACTTTCGCACGTAACGAATTGAGCGCGATTACTGCGGATGTCCAGTTGCGCGACGTGCGCGCGAAGCTGGGGGCGGAACTGCCTGAGCTCGATATGCAGCAACTGGGCGGACGTTTTTCGTGGAAGCAGGCGGGTGATGGCTTCGAGATTGCCACGCGCAAACTCGCATTTACGACCGGGGATCGCCTGACGCTGCAACCGATCGATATGACAGCGCGGCTATCTGTCGGCAGATCCGGCGCCTATGCGCGCGGAGAAGTCCATGCCAATGCCCTTGAACTGGCGCCGCTGGCCAAACTTGCCGACCGGTTGCCGCTTGATGCGGCCTTCCGCAAGTTGCTGGCTGATCATGCGCCCAGCGGCAGCATGTACGACGTTTCGGTACGCTGGACCGATGCGGGAGCGCCGGCGATGACTTACGCGGTGCGCGGCCGTTTTCAGGAACTGGCACTGCGGGCCTACGGCGCGTTCCCGGGGTTTTCGGGCTTCAGCGGCAACATTGACGGCACCGAAAAAGGCGGCACACTGCACGTCACTACGCAAAAAGCCGAACTCGATATGCAGGGATTGTTCCGCGAGCGTCTCAAATTTGATTCGCTGTCTGGGCAGATGGCCTGGACGCGAGCCGCCGGACAGACTGAACTGCGATTCAGTAATTTCGCATTTGCAAATGCCGATCTCGCCGGCACATTGTTCGGCACTTATCGCGTGACCGCGGCAGGACCGGGTGTAGCCGATCTGACAGGCAATCTGACACGTGGCGTCGCGCGGCGCGTGTCCACTTATCTGCCGCTGACGATTGCCGCAAAAGCGCGACCCTGGCTGGACCAGGCCTTTCTTGACGGCTATTCCAAGGATGTGCGGTTCCGTCTCAAGGGGGATTTGCAGCATTTTCCGTTTGCCGATGAGCGTGAAGGCCTGTTCGAGGTGACTGCAAAAGTGAACGGCGGAATATTGAATTACGGTGAAGGCTGGCCGCGAATCACCGACATCGAAGGTGATTTGCTGTTTCGCGGCAAGCGCATGGACATTCAGGCGCGGCAGGCGAGAATCGGCGAAGCGCGGCTGGTCAACGTACGTGCGCAGATTGCCGATTTGGTCGACAGCGCGCGGGTGCTGCAGGTCACCGGCGAGGCCGCAGGGGATACCTCGGCGTTTCTCGGTTTTATTGCGCAAAGTCCCGTGAGCCAGATGATCGACGGATTCACTGAAGGCATGCAGGCGCAGGGGCAGGGCAAACTGGGCCTGCGCCTGACGCTGCCGCTGAGCGCAATCGACAAGAGCAAGGTCAGTGGCAGTTACCAGTTCATCAACAACCGGCTGACGCCTGATGCAGCGATGCCGCCGCTCGAGAATATCAACGGGCGGCTGGAATTCACCGAGAGCTCGATTCGAGTGCCGAATGCGACCGCGGTGTTCCTCGGTGGTCCGCTCACGGTGTCGGCCGGCAGCCGGCGTGATGCGGCGGTCAGCATCCAGTTCAACGGCAGGATCAATGCCGACGCCGTGCGCCGCGCCGGCGGCGTGGAATGGATCCGTCATCTGCGCGGCACCACTGACTGGCGCGGATCGTTGACGCTGCGCCAGAAACGCGTGGATATTATTGTGGATTCGTCGCTGCAGGGCCTGGCCGTCAATCTGCCCGCACCGTTCATGAAAACCGCCGGCGAAACGCTGCCGCTGCGCGTCGAGCGGCGATCCAGCGGGCCGCAGCAGGAGCGCATTGCCGTTACTGTCGGCAGCATGTTCAACGCGGTGTTGTATCGCCGGAGCGCGGCGCAGGGCAGCGTTGTCGAGCGTGGCGCGATTCGCTTTGGTGAAGGGGCTGTGCCGGAGCCGGAAAACGCCGGAGTTGCCATCAGCGGGTCGATACGGAATCTGGATATTGACGACTGGCTGGCGCTGCTCGGCAGCGACGGCGGAGGCGCGTCGGGCAGCGGTGTGTCGGCGGTTGATTTGCGCATCGGCGAGGTCGATTTTTTCGACCGTCAATTTGCCGAGATTGCGGTGAAAGCCGCCATGCGGGGCGGGGCGCTGCAGGCGAATGTGCAAGGGCGCGGTATCGACGGCGTCGTGACCTGGCGCGGGCAAGGCAAAGGGCAGCTGACCGCACGGCTGCGCAAGCTGGCGTTGCCGGCCAAGGATGTGCGTGCGCCGGCGCCGCCGGGAGCCGCCAGCCCCGATCTGCCGGCACTGGATATTGTCATCGATGAATTCAGTCTGGCTGACCAACTGCTGGGCAAACTGGAGGTGCAAGCAACGCCGCAGCAGCGCGATTGGCGCATCGAGCGTCTGCGGTTAATCACGGGCGAGGGTGTGCTGAATGTCGATGGCATCTGGCAGAGCTGGCTGACGCAACCACGCACCGAGGTCAATGTGCGTCTCGAAGTGAGTGATGTCGGTAAATTCCTGACCCGCTTCGGTTATCCCGAGGGCGTGCGCCGGGGTACCGCAAAACTGGAGGGCACGCTGGCGTGGGCGGGCAGTCCGCAGCGCATCGACTATCCGACGTTGTCCGGAAACTTCGTGCTCGACGCAGCCAAGGGACAGTTCGTGAAGCTGGAGCCCGGCATCGGCAAATTGCTGGGCATACTCAGCCTGCAGTCGCTGCCGCGGCGGATCACCCTGGATTTTCGCGATATCTTCAGCGAGGGCTTCGCGTTCGACGAAATCGTGGCCGCGATCAAGGTGGGCAAAGGCATCGCAACGACCGACAACCTGCGCATTGCCGGACCGGCTGCGCGCATCAATATGAGCGGACAGGTTGATCTGGCACGCGAAACGCAGGTATTGCGAGTCAAGGTGAATCCGCAGATATCCGATACCGTATCGGTGGCCGGTGCGCTGATTGGCGGCCCTATCGCAGGCCTGGCCGCGTTCATTGCGCAGAAACTGTTGAAGGATCCTTTTGATCAGATCGCGGCCTATGAATATGATGTGTCGGGCACCTGGGCTGATCCAGTGGCGGTCAAGGTCGAACGTTCGCCGGTCAAGCCGCAGGAGGCGCAGCAGTGATACGCGTGTGGTTCGCCGCTGCTGTGCTGAGCGCGGTTGTTCTGCCGGCAGCTGCGGCCGACGTTCCTGCAGAGTTGTGGGATCGCCCGCGATCCGCGCAGACGGTGATGGCGCAGCCCGCGGTACAGCAGGCGGTGGCAGCATCTCTGGCGAAGGCCGGCGTACGGATTCGCGTGGTGCACGGCCCCCGGCAGGAAGCGCAGCTGCAGGCCGAGGAATTGCGCGCGTGGCTGATTGCGCTTGCAGTTGATGGTGGAAGAGTGCAGTTGCAGGCGAATCCCGCGGTGTCGGGATTGCGACTGGAACTGGTGGAGTAACGGAAGAGATCGCGGGCAGGATCACGGGCGAGTTCACGGGTGAGTTCACGGGCGAGAACACGGAAGAGGCTGCATGAGCACAAGACTAAGATCGACCAGGTCTCAGCAGGCCAACGCCGGCGCGGTTGACGCCGGTGCTACACGCATAGCCGCAGTGCAGATGGCGTCGGGCCCGCGTGTGGAAGCGAACCTGAAGGAAGCGGGGCGCCTGATCGAAATCGCGGTGGAGCAGGGCGCGCAACTGGTGGCGCTGCCGGAATATTTCGGCATCATGGGCATGAAGGACACCGACAAGGTGGCGGTGCGCGAAGAATTCGGCCGCGGGCCTATCCAGGATTTTCTTGCCGACACTGCCCGCAGGCATGGCATCTGGATTGTCGGCGGATCGGTGCCGCTGGTGGCGTCGGTCAGCGGCAAGGTGCTCAATACCAGCCTTGTTTATGATGATCAAGGTCGTTGCGTGGCGCGTTACGACAAGATTCACCTGTTCGGTTTTGAGATGGGCAGCGAGCAGTATTCCGAGGAGCGCACCATTGAGCACGGTCGGCAGGTGGTGGCGATCGACACGCCGTTTGGCCGCGTCGGCCTGTCCATCTGCTACGACCTGCGTTTCCCCGAACTCTACCGGGCGATGGGTGAAGTCGATCTGATTCTGGTGCCCTCGGCGTTTACCGAGACCACCGGCAAGGCGCATTGGGAAACGCTGATCCGCGCCCGCGCCATCGAAAATCTGGCTTATGTGCTGGCGCCGGCGCAGGGCGGTTATCATGTCAACGGACGCGAAACTCACGGTGATTCGATGATTGTTGATCCGTGGGGCGTTATCCTTGATCGTCTGCCGCGCGGTTCCGGAGTGGTTGTCGCCGGCATGAACCGCACCCATATACAACGCCTGCGCCAGAGTCTGCCCGCGCTGCAGCACCGTACCCTGGGCCGTTGAACGGTTGTTGAGAAGTCGGTGATGCCGTGGCTGGCATTATTTAACTATTTGTTTTTATTGATTAAATTTAGAGTACTCTCAGATGAAAACCGCAAATATTTTCGAAACGGCCAGCGCCGTGCTGCTGGCGCCGTATGCGCTCGATGAAAGCCGCCTGCAGGCCGTGTTCGGCCAGATGCTCGCGCACCGCGTTGATTACGCCGACCTCTATTTCCAGTATTCGCGCAGCGAGTCGTGGAGTCTGGAGGAAGGCATCGTCAAATCCGGCAGCTTCAACATTGATCAGGGCGTGGGTGTGCGCGCGGTCAGCGGTGAAAAAACGGCGTTTGCCTATTCCGACGACATCAGCTTCGATGCGCTGCAGTCTGCCGCGCAGGCGACGCGCGCCATTGCAAGCCAAGGCATCGCCGGCAGCACGGCGGTGGCACGGCAAGGTGCGTTGCTCGCACTTTATGCGCCGCAGGATCCGCTGGCCAGTCTCGAAGCGCAGGCCAAAGTGTCGCTGCTGGAGCGTCTCGAACAATCCGCGCGGCGTATCGACCCGCGCGTGACACAGGTCATGGCGTCACTCGCCGGTGAATACGAGGTGATCATGGTGGCGCGCAGCGACGGCATGCAGGCCGCGGATGTGCGGCCGCTGGTGCGCTTGTCGTTGCAGGTCATTGTCGAGGCTGATGGTCGCCGCGAGCAGGGCAGCGCCGGCGGCGGCGGGCGTTTTGATTATGGTTATTTCACCGATGAAGTGCTTGCCGATTACGCGCAAAAAGCGGTGCAGCAGGCGTTGACCAACCTTGATGCGCGAGCGGCGCCTGCCGGTACGATGACCGTGGTGCTCGGACCTGGCTGGCCGGGCATACTGCTGCACGAGGCGATCGGCCACGGGCTGGAGGGGGATTTCAACCGCAAGGGCACTTCGGCCTTCAGCGGACGTATCGGCGAGCGCGTGGCAGCCCCTGGGGTCACCGTGGTGGATGACGGCACGATCGCGCGGCGTCGCGGCTCGCTGAACGTTGATGATGAGGGTAATCCGACGCAATACAATGTGCTGATCGAGGACGGCGTGTTGCGCGGTTATCTGCAGGATTCGCTCAATGCGCGGCTGATGGGTGTGGCGCCTACCGGCAACGGTCGCCGTGAATCGTACGCGCATGTGCCGATGCCGCGCATGACCAATACCTGCATGCTGAACGGCAACCGGGATCCGGCGGAAATCATCGCTTCGGTCGAACGCGGGCTGTATGCCGTCAATTTCGGCGGCGGGCAGGTCGATATCACCAGCGGCAAGTTCGTGTTTTCGGCGTCCGAGGCGTGGATGATCGAAAACGGCAAGGTGACTTACCCGGTCAAGGGCGCGACGTTGATCGGCAACGGGCCGGATGCGCTGACGCGCGTGGCCATGATCGGCAACGACATGCGTCTTGATCCGGGCGTCGGCACCTGCGGCAAGGAGGGTCAGAGTGTGCCGGTCGGCGTCGGCCAGCCGACGCTGCGGATCGATGGTTTGACCGTGGGCGGCACGGTGTAGGGAAATCGCGGGATCATTCAGGAAACACTGAACAAATGTCGCTTTCACAAAAAGTTGCGATGTGTTTTCCCTGAAATGGGGGATATACAAGGGGGCATGCCCCCTTGTTCGTGCTTCC
>JANNHN010000022.1:0-4858 GCA_031404395.1 Betaproteobacteria bacterium | reverse complement strand
CCTTGCGCAACTCAACCACGACAAGCGCAAGAAAATCCGCCAGGAGCGGCGCAAAGTAAGCGATGCGGGAATCACGTTTCGCCGGATCGAGGGCGACAGCATCAGGGATGCCGACTGGGAGTTTTTTACCCGCTGTTATCGCCAGACCTACCGCGAACACCGCTCCACCCCGTACCTGAACCTCGAATTTTTCCGGCGCATCGGCGCTGCCATGCCCGGCAACATCGTGCTGATACGCGCCGAGCGTGAAAACAGCCCCATCGCCGCATCACTGCTGATCCGCAACGGCACCCGCCTCTACGGCCGGCACTGGGGCGCCATCGAACATCACCCATCGCTGCACTTCGAAACCTGTTATTACCAGAGCATCGAGTACGCCATCGCCCGCGGCCTGCAGGTCTTCGAAGGCGGCGCGCAGGGCGAGCACAAAATGGCGCGTGGCCTGCTGCCCGTAACCACGCAATCCGCGCACTGGCTGGCACACCCCGAATTTTCCACGGCGATTGATGATTTTCTGCAGCGCGAAGGGCGCGGAATGACCCAATATATCGATGAACTCCACGAACGCAGCCCGTTCAAAATGTCTGCAACCGGCCCGGATCACGATACCGATCGTTGACGGGTCGGGACGTTAGCGTAAACTGCCCGACTTGAACTACCAGTCGCAGCGCAACAGTCCCAGGGGAAGAGTTGGCGGCAACAAAACAATATTGGGGATATGGCCTGCCGGATCAGGCTCAGGCGGAATCTGCCGCGCCGCCGCCCACGGAATCAGGCTGGTCTGCACGGCTGCGCAAACTCCGCGGCGATCTGACCGGCGGCGTCACGGCCGCCATACTGACCATCCCCGTCAGCATGGGCTACGGTCTGCTCGCCCTCTCCCCGCTAGGCAGCGAAGCCATCCCGATCGCCATCCTGGCCGGCCTGTATGCGCCCATTGCCGGATGCCTGGTCGCCGTCCTGCTCGGCGCCAACACCACCATGATCTACGCGCCGCGCAGCATCGTGACCTTCCTGATCGGCGCACTCGTCCTGCAAAGCATCGTGCAATCATCACTGCCGATAGTGCGTGCGGCACCGCTTTCAACATTGCTCGCACTCGCATTTCTGACTGTTTTCCTTGCCGGCGCATTCCAGGCCCTGTTCGGCGTCATGCGCCTCGGCAGCATCGTCAAATTCATTCCCGCCCCGGTGATCGCGGGATTCCAGAACGCAGCAGCGGTGCTCATCTTTGTTTCCCAGATCAACACCATGTTCGGTTTCCAGCAGCCGGTTCCCCTGACCCGCATATTGCACAGTCTCGACGCCATGCAACCACTGACGTTGCTGGTCGGCGTAGTGACCTGCATGTTGATCCTCCGCGGCGCCCGCATCACAAAATCGGTACCGCCGACAGTGGTAGGCCTGTTCGGCGGCGTGGCGCTGTACTACCTGCTGACTGCTGCCGGCTTCGGCACCCATCTCGGCCCGACGGTGGGCGCGATCCCGTACGTGCTGCCAACACCTCATTTCCTCAACGACTTTGCGCATATCCTCTTCAGCCCGCAGTGGCTCCCGGTATTGCCCATCATCGTGACCGGAGCACTCAGCCTCGCCATCGTGGCTTCGCTCGACGCCATGCTGTGCGCGCGGCTGATTGAAGCCGACTCGGGGCAACGCATGCGGGGCAACGGCGAACTGGTGCGCCTCGGGGTCGGCAACATGGTGGCAGCCAGTTTTGGGGGCATTGCCAACGGCATCAATCTGGCGTCAAGTTTCGCCAACCACCGCAGCGGCGCGCGCACACCGCTGTCGCTGCTGTTTCATGCCGGCCTTATTATTCTGGCCATTGTGGCGGTGTCACCACTGATCAGCTACCTGCCGCGCATCGTCATCGCCGCCATGCTGGTCGTCACAGCCATCCAGTTGTTTGACCGCTGGACCCTGCAGATGACCGCCAAGCTGTTCCGTCGGGATTACACCAGCGCGCAGAGCATGCTGCTCGACCTGCTGATCATCGTGCTGGTAGCGGTGGTTGCCATTGCCATGAACATCGTGTTTGCCGTCGGCATCGGCATTGCCGTGACCGTGCTGTTTTTTCTGTTCCGCATGAGCAAATCCATTATCCGGCGCGCCTATCGCTGCAACGTGGTGCATTCGCGCAAAACCCGGGAGCCCCGCCACATGCAGGTGCTCAGCGACCATGGCGAAAAAATACTGGTGCTGGAACTTGAAGGTCCCATTTTCTTCGGAACGGCGGAGAACCTCGCGCTCTACCTCGAGGCCGCATGGCGTGACAACGTATCGTATGTGGTCATCGACCTCAAGCGCGTCAACGATATCGACAGCACCGGCGCCAAGACACTGCTGCAGGCGCATGACCGCATGACGCGCGAAGGCAAATACATGCTGCTCAGTTCGCTCCCGGAGCGCACCCACGTCGCCAACCTCCTCAAAGACATGGGCGTCACTGCGGCGCTCACGCGCCAGCGGCTGTTTAACGACACGGATCGCGCCATTGAATGGGCAGAAGAGCATCTGATTCTCGCCCAGCTCGGCGACGAGGAATCAGGGGCGGAATTTCCGTTCGGCAAGCTGGACGTGCTCGCTGGCATGAACGAGGAGGAACTCATTGCGATAAAAAACGCAATGGAACGCCGCGCCTATCGCAAAGGGGACATCCTGTTCCGCGAAGGCGACATCAGCGACGAGCTCTACGTCATCGCGAAAGGCAGTGCCAGCGTACGCCTGCGGCTGTCCGGCACCGAGCGTGAAACCCGGCTGATCACGTTCTCGCCGGGCACCGTGTTCGGCGAGCTGGCATTGCTCGATCAGGAAGCGCGTTCCGCAACGGTGGAGTCCGACGACGATCTGGTGTGCTATGTGCTGACCCGCCGGCAGTTCGAAAATTTGACTGCCGAACATTCCGCAGTGGCCATCAAACTCCTCGCCAATCTCGGCCGGGAACTGTCCGGCCGGCTTCGCCGCGCGAACCGGACCATCTACCAGCTCGCGAGTTGACTGGCACCGGTGTTCTGCTTGCCGGTGTTGCCGTATAGAATCATGCCGTGTCGAGCCAAAGCCCTCTGATGAAATTCTGCAGCCATTGCGGCGGCGCAGTCGTACTCAAGATTCCGTCGGGTGACTCGCTGCCCCGCCACGTCTGCGACGGCTGCGGCACGATTCATTATCAAAATCCGAAAATGATCGTCGGCTGCATCGCCGAGTGGGAACATCGTATCCTGCTGTGTCGGCGCGCCATCGAACCGCGTCAAGGCTTGTGGACCGTTCCTGCAGGATTCATGGAAAACGGCGAAACCACGGCGCAGGGCGCAGCGCGCGAAACGCTGGAAGAAGCCAATGCCCGTGTCGAAGTCGGCCCGTTGTATGCCATGTACAACATTCCGCATATCAACCAGGTGTACATCCTGTTTCGCGCCCGCCTGCTCGATCTTGGTTTCAGTGCCGGGGCTGAAACACTGGAGGCGCGGTTGTTTGACGAGGTGGACATTCCATGGGAGGCACTTGCCTTCGCCACGGTGCGCAACACGCTGACCCACTATTACGCCGACCGCAAAGCCGGCAATTACAGCTTTCATCTGGGCACCATCGAGCCCGTCGCCCGCAGCGCCTGAACCAGCCTGATGCATGTGCCCCCCCGGAGATTCCGATGACTACCGCGAGACCCGCGACCAAAACTGCATTCCAGCGGGATGACTCGCTGTGGCTCGAAGACATGCTGACCGATGATGAGCGCATGGTCCGCGACACCGCGCCATTCTGATGAATCAGAAAATGCCGCGTAATCGTATGCTCAAGCTTTTCGTGTTGGCCTTCTGCCTTGTCGCGAATCCTGGAGCCATGCTGTATGCCGAATCGCTGCCGACAGGCAGCAGCACGCGCAGCGTCAGCATTGACGGCGAGACCATTGATCTCTACACCTACAAGCCGGCGCAGTACAACGGCGGTCCGCTGCTGCTGGTGCTGCACGGCCTCGGCGCCAATGCATCGGGTTACCGCGATTATGCAATCCCCTTGGCCGACGCACACGGCTTTCTGGTTATTGCGCCCTTATTCGGTCGCAAGCGCTTTCCGACATGGCGCTACCAGACCGGCGGCCTGGTACGCGATCAGCACATTGATGGCGAATTCCAGGTCGAGCCCGCGACACAATGGACGGGGAAATTATTTCTCCACATCATTGACAATGTGCGGGCTGCGGAAGGCCGCCCGGATCTCGGCTACTCGCTGATTGGTCATTCGGCCGGCGGCCAGGCACTATCCCGATTCGCTGCGTTCACCACTCACGGCGCGCAGCGCATCATCATCGCCAACCCTTCAACCTGGCTGCTGCCCACCCGTGAAGAACGATTTCCGTATGGCTACGGCGGGCTGCCGGCGACTCTTGCCGATGATGTCATGCTACAACGATATCTCGCGCAGCCCGTGACGGTGCTGCTCGGTACCGCCGACATCAAACGCAGCGGCAATCTGAATGTCAGCGAGGGCGCGGAACGCCAGGGACCCAACCGTTACGAACGCGGACATCACGCATTCCGCGTCGCACGGCAACTGGCGCAGGAGCGGGGCTGGACTTTCAACTGGCGCCTGATCGAAGTGCCGGACGTCGGTCACAGTGCGCGGCGCATGTTCAGCAGCATCCAGGCGCAGGGAGCGCTGGCCGGAAACGACGGGCCGCCGCCCTATTTCGGCACGCGCTTGCGCAGCGCCACCGGTCTGGCTGCCGGCCTGCGTATCGCGCGCACCCGCAGATTGAGCATTTCGACGGCCACCGAAAAAGCCATTGCAAAGTAGATGTAGCCTTTCGGAATATGCAGGCCCCAGCCCTCGGCGATCAGCGCGACGCCGATCAGGGTCA
>JANNHN010000021.1:0-3691 GCA_031404395.1 Betaproteobacteria bacterium | reverse complement strand
GTGTTGTGTTCATCGTGTTTCTTAGAATCGGTGAGCACATGGAACATCTGTCACGTATCAGAGAGTCAGCTAACCACGGCGTGCAAGCGACGCCCGCAAGCGGGCGCGCCTGACGCCGGACGTTATGTGCCATTCGCCGATGACAAGTGATTGTGACAAGATAGCGATAACTTGGAGGCTTGAACTATGTCCACAGTCAAGGAAGAACTTACCCGCCTGATCCAAGGGCAGCCCGAAGACAGTTCGCGTGAGGAAATCGTGCGCGAACTAGCTTTTCACGTCATGGTCGAGCGTGGTCTCGCCGATTCGGACGCGAAGCGCACCATCTCAAATGATCAGATGGCGCACCGTATCCGCGCATGGCAGCAATAGCGTGGACCGATGAAGCGCAGCGCTGGCTCGAAGATATCTTCGAGTACATCGCAACCGACAATCCTCAAGCGGCCGCCCGCACCGTCCAGGAAATCTACGAGAAGGCGCAAGTGCTTGCCAGATTCCCCGAGATCGGACACCGATACATTGCCTCCTCCCGAAACGTCCGAGTCCTGTTATACGGGCATTACCGAATCGCCTACCTCATAAAAGACGATGGAAACATCGACATCCTGGGCGTCTTTCACGGGGCGCTCGACATCACGAAATATGAGCTGTAATGGCACATAACCGCTGGTTCGTGAGCGACGCGAAATCGGCGCTAAGCGCCTCTTTCTGCGCGCCACAACCGGGACGTTGACCTCAAGAGTGGCCGGAGTTGACGAATATACGTAATGTATATACAATTAGCTTGTGATCGACTGGGACCAACGAAAGCGTCGGTCTAACCTCAAGAAGCACGGGTTCGACTTTGCCGATGCAGATCAGGTTTTCGATGGTGTCACGTTTACCTATGAAGACGATCGCATTGCTTACGGCGAGCAAAGAGTTGTAACTCTTGGCTTGCTCAATGGCATTCTCGTTTCATCGTTCACACGGAGCAATCCGATCACATCCGTGTCATTTCCATGCGCAAGGCGACAAAACATGAACGTGAAATCTACATCCAAAACATCTCGTACTGACTGGTCGCGGGTTTCGGCCATGAAGGACCGGGATATCGAGCTTTCTCGTGCACACCCCGAAGGCGATCCAGCGCATATCGTTCGAGGCATCGTACGCAAAGGGTTAAAGCCTTTCTCTCCGAAGGAGGCCATTTCTCTTCGCGTCGACCCTTCAGTGTTGGATTGGTTTCGCTCTCAAGGTGCGGGCTGGCAAACCCGGATGAATTCAGTGCTCAAGGCTTATGTCGAAGCCGCTTCACAGGCTCCGGGTCTCACTTCACGCTCAACGCGGACGCGCGTCAAACCGGCGCGCGCCAGTTAGCGCAACGTTAGATCGCTGATGCAACATTTCAGGAAATTTGCACCATGAAGGCCGCATTTGTCGTGTTTGACCGTATGACGTCGCTGGATTTCATCGGGTTTTACGATCCGGTCACGCGCCTGAAATCGATGAAAATCATCGAGGATTTCGAATGGCGCATCTGCTCAACCGCCCGGCAGGTGGTCGATGATCGCGGGCTGCGGATGGAGGCGGATTCAATCGCGCAACCGCTGGACACCTACGACATGGTGTTTGTGCCGGGCGGATTCGGCACCAGGAGTCTCCAGCATGACAGCGGATTTATCGACTGGCTGAAAACGGCTGAGGTCGCGAAGCTCAAGATTTCGGTATGCACCGGCGCCCTTCTTCTGGGTGCTGCCGGTTTTCTGCGCGACAAACGCGCGACGACCCATCCGAGTGCGTTCAGGGAACTGGAACCCTACTGCCGCTCGGTGGTGGACGACAGGGTGGTCGATGAGGGAGAGGTGATCACTGCGCGCGGCGTGTCATCCGCCCTCGACGTAGGCCTGCACGTCGTGCAGAGACTGGCGGGCGACGATGCCCGGGCGCGCGTCGCTGCACAAATGGATTATCCGTACTTGTGGAAGGCGTAGCGCGGACGTTGCGTGCCCGTATGATCGCCGGCTCTCACCTCAACCCCGCGGCAATCCCCTATGCGCCGCCCACAGACACCACAGCCCTGCGGCAGCGGGCACCGCGAGCAACGCAAACGTGAGGGTGTAGTCGCCGGTCAGCAGCGCCACGTTGGCAAAGGCAATCGGGCCTATGGCCTTGCCGGTGTTGACGAACACCAGCGCACCGCCGGTGGCGGTGCTGATCATCTCCCGTGGCGCGAGGCGCGCCACTTCCGCGAGAAATGCGCCGTTCCAGCCGCTGGCGGTGGAGCCCATGACAAAGAACAGGGCGCAGGCGGCCAGGATCGGCCAGTCCGGCGTCAGGGCGATGCACAGCAGCGACGACACCACCATGACCGCGCCGAGGAACAGCAGCGCCGAGAAGGCGTTACCCAAACGGTCGGCCATCCAGCCCCAGAAGATGCGGCCGCCGACGCCGCCCACCTGCGAAGCGGTGAGCACGATGCCGGCTTCGATCAGCCCCCAGCCCAGTTCTTCGTTGAACAGGATCACCGTAAACGTGGTGATCGCAAACTGCACGATCACAAAGCAGCCGCCCGACAGCGCCAGCAGCCGCAGTGCGGCATGACGCCAGATGGTCACCACGCCGCCAAACGGGTTGCCGCCGATCTTGGCGGCCGGATCGCGATCATCATCCCAGTGCGGGCGGGCGCGTTGCAGCACCAGCACCAGCACCAAAAGCACCAGTGAATTGCCGGCGATGGCCCACTGCCAGCCCCAGGCGATGGCCACTGCGGGCGTGATCAGCGCCGCACCGATACCGCCCAGCGGCACGCCCGTCTGCTTCAGTGAAAAAATCAGGTTGCGCCGTTCTGCCGGCACAAAACGCATCAGCAGATTGGAAGCCGACGGCGTCAGCGAGCCGTAACCGAGGCCCAGCGCAATCGACGCCAGAAAAAAGAAAGCGACATGCGGCAGGATCGCGATCAAGCCGCCGGTCGCCACCAGTGTCAGGCCGATCTGCTGCATGCGGGTGGAACCCCAGCGCCGGTTGAAATGACTGCCGAAGGCCAGCGCGACGATCATCGCCACCGCCAGAAAACTGATCTGGTAACCGACCAGCGCCGACGAGATGCCGTAGGTCTCAGCCACTTTCGGCGCGACAGCAGGAATCATTGTCGTGCCCATAGTGCCGATGGTCTGGCCTGCCACCAGCACGGCCATCAGGAATCCGAAAGTCGGCGGTTTTGCGGACACTTCCACAGCAGTCGTGCTCACCGCGCCAACGATCCCGGCACCGTCCACAGATGAATGGTCGAAGTCCAGGAACCGGAAATAGTATATTTTTCGTCGAGATCGATGGTCACGCTGCGTTCAGGTTTCCAGTCGCCGAAATCAAAATCGTGGGACACGATGCGCGTGCCGGGCTGCAACTCGCGGATAAACTTGGCCCGCAACTGCCGCATCATGTCGGGCAGCAGGTAGAGCGTAATGACTGTGGCCTCGCGCAGATCAGCCAGCAACACATCGAGCTGCTCGAAGCGCACGCGCTGGTCGAGTTTCAGCTGGTGTGCAGTCGCATTGCTGCGTTCGACCAGTTCACCGTCGATGTCGTAGCCCTTGCCGCGCGCGCCATGTTTTTGCGCAGCGGTAATGACGATGCGGCCGTCGCCGGAACCGAGATCGATCACAAAATCGCGCGCCGTGACGCCGGCGATGCTGAGCATTTCATCGAC
>JANNHN010000020.1:0-4471 GCA_031404395.1 Betaproteobacteria bacterium | reverse complement strand
CCGACACGCGTAATGGTCTTGCCCATGCAGGCGAACAACGGCTTCACGCGCTCGAACACCTCCGGCTTGCCGCCGGCCATGATCGACAGCGTGGCCTGCTCCGCGCCCATCGGCCCGCCCGACACCGGCGCATCGAGCATGGCAACGCCCTTCGCTGCCAGTTGTTTCGCCACCGCCCGCGCCACGGCCGGTGAAATGGTTTCCATATCGACCACCACGCTGCCGGGTTTCGCGCCGTGGATCAGGCCATCGGCGCCCAGCGCCACCTGCTCGAAATCGCTGGCTGCGGTAACAATCGTAAACACCACATCGCAGGCCGCCGCCAGTGCCGCGGGCGTCGCATGACGCGTGGCGCCGGCCGCAACCAACGGCGCAGCGCTCTCCGCGCGTCGCGCATAGACGCCGAGCGTGTGGCCACCGCGCAGGAGATGCCCCGCCATATGGCGCCCCATCGCGCCCAATCCTATGAACCCGACCTTCACTGATCCGACGTTCACTGCAATTCCCCTCCGTTAGCGCACGCCGGTCCAGCCGAGGGCCATGATCAGCGGCATGGTGATCCAGAACAGTATAGTGCTCCAGCCGATCAGCAGTGCGGCAGCGCCGTCGTCGAGTTTAAAGCGGTTGGCGAGCAGCAGCGCGGTCATCATCGACGGCGTCGCTGCTTCGATTACGGCTGCATATTGCGCCTCGCCCATGCCGCCGAAAATCTGCGGCGCGATCAGCCACACCAGCAGCGGCATCACCAGCAGTTTTACCGAAGCTGCGGCAAGAATCTCGGAGCGCGGCACCAGGTTGCGCCAGGGTATGGTCATCCCCAGCACGAACATGATCACCGGGATATTGGCCTGGCCGATAAAACGCGCCGCGTTGACCAGCGGTTCGTAAGTCAGCCCCAGTTGCTGGCTCGCGGTGCCGAGCAGGAAGGCCCAGATCGGCGGCATCGAAAACATCACACGGAATACCGAGGGCTGGTCTGCCGCATTGTCGCGCGCGCCAAGCCGTGTGGATATCCACACGCCGAGGCTCCACACCAGCGGCATGGTCATCAGCATATCGTTGAATACCGCGTAACTGGTGGCCGCAGTGCCAAAGAAAAAAATCAGCACCGGCACGCCGACATTGAAAGTGTTGCCGAACATGCCGGCCAGCACCAGCGCGGCGCGGGTGGGATCGGTCAGGTGCGGCCACAGGGGCAGGCGATACAGCATCACATAAAGAATCCCGCCGGAGGCGAGCGAGGCAATGCCGACGAGCAGCGGCACCGACAGCAAATCGCGGCTGATCGGCGTCGTCGCAGCAACCGCGAACAGAATGCACGGATAGAGCAGGTACATCGTCAGCCGATTCAACGCCGTCTTCATCTGCTCGACGTCGGTGTCGGGAAAGAAGCGCGGCCACAGCGCGCCCGCAGCCACCAGCAGGGACAGCGGCAGCATGACCTGCACCATCAGATCCAGCAGTTGCGTGGCGTAATTCATGGCGGAAGACGATGGCCGCAGGTGTGCTGCCGAGGCCGGTTAAAATATCAATAAAAACAACAAGTTAAAATGATCGCACATTATCGCCCACGGCGCGCATCCGGGTTCAGCAGATTGGGCGGCATCTCGCCGCGCAATGCCGCGACCAGATTCTGCGCGGCAAGCATGGCCATGGCCTGGCGCGTGGCCTCGGTGGAACTGCCGATGTGCGGCGCCAGCACGACGTTGTCCAATGTGAGAAATCCCGGGTGCAGTTTCGGTTCGTTCTCGAACACATCCAGCCCCGCGCCACGGATCACGCCACCCTTCAATGCATCGACCAGCGCCGCATCGTCAACAACACCGCCGCGCGTGGAATTGATCAGGATTGCCGAGCGCTGCATTTTCGCCAGTTGCGCTGCACCGATCAGATGATGCGTTGCCGGCGAATACGGCACCTGCAGCACGACAAAATCGGACTGCGCCAGCAGTTCGTCGAGGGCGATCCAGGTCGCGTTGCATTTGCGTTCCAGTTCCGGCGCGATGCGCTTGCGGTTGTGATAAATCACTTTCATCTCGAATCCCGCCGCGCGCCGCGCAATCGCCTGGCCAATGCGCCCCATGCCGACAATGCCCAGCGTCGCGTGATGCACGTCCACTCCCAGCCACTGCTTCAGCCGCCAGCCGGTCCATTCGCCGGCACGAACGCGCCGCTCGACTTCGGTAATGCGCCGCGCGGCGCCGAGCATCAGCGTCCATGCCAGATCGGCCGTGCTGTCATCGAGCACGCCCGGCGTGTTGGTCGCCATCACGCCGCGCGCCGTGCACGCCGGCACGTCGATATTGTTGTAGCCCACCGCAATGTTCGCCACCGCCTTGAGCCCCGGCGCCGCAGCCAGCAGCGCGGCATCGACGCGATCGGTCAGGCAGCACATCAGCCCGTCCTTGTCGGCGAGCGCCGCTGCCAGTGCATCGGGCGCATAAGGCTTATCACCCTGATTTGCCTGCACGTCGCAATGCTGACGCAGATAATCCAGCGCCTCGTCGAATACTTCCCTGGTCACCAGGATTTTCGGTTTTTTCGCACTCATCATGCTGCCTTATCGTTTTATTGTCCGTAAATCAGGATCGTGACTTGCAGCAAACGCCGCCAGCCAGCGCCCCGTGCGCAACAATCCCGCATCACCCAGGCGCGGCCCGACCAGTTGCACGCCGATCGGCAGACCGTTCGCGCCGCTCAACAGCGGCAGCGTCAACACCGGCATCCCGCAATAAGTCCACAGCGTACAGAAAGACGGATCGCCGGTCGATGCCAGTCCCCTCGGCGCAGTGCCTGTGGTCGATGGCGTCAGTATCGCATCGTAGTCCGAAAAAATTCCGGCCAGCGCTGCGCTGACCGGTGGTATTTGCGCCAACGCCTGCTGATACTCCTCCGGTGAGGTAGCACGACCGCGCTCAATCTGCGCACACAGCGATGCCGACAGGCGATCTCGGCCACGCTCCCATTCCTGCGCATAGTTGGCCGCGATATCAGTCTCCATGACGATCCGCTGCCAGTCCCACGCCTGCAGCGCCGCCTCGGGCAAGGCCAATGCCGTGACATGACCGGCAAGACGCGATACCAGGCCTTCAAACGCCGCCTGGGCGTCGGCGTCCATGCGCTCCCACGGCGGCGTCTTGATGAAAGCGATACGCGGCAGCGACCGTGTCGCAACATCCGGCAGCGACATGCCCACGCCGGGCAGGGTATCGGGATCCGCTGGATCAGCGCCGATCAGTTGTTCGGCAATCAATGCGATGTCGTCTATCGTCCGCGCAAACACGCCGATCTGATCCAGCGCGCGCGACTGTTTCAGCACACCGCTGCGCGAAATCAAACCGTAGGTGGGCTTGAACCCATAGACGCCACAATACGATGCCGGCCGGATGACCGAGCCGTTGGTCTGGGTGCCGACCGCCAGCGGCACCATTCCTGCGGCGACCGCCGCAGCCGATCCGCTCGATGAACCGCCGGGCGTGTGCTCGGGATGGTGCGGATTGCGCGTCTTGCCCGGCGCATAGGTGGCCAGTTCAGTCGTCACCGTCTTGCCGAGTATGATCGCGCCCGCTGCGCGCAACCGCTGCACCAGCGTCGCGTCCACATCCGGCCGGCGACCGGCATGCAGCACCGTGCCGTTCTCCGTCGGAAAATCGCAGGTATCGATGATGTCCTTCAGGCCGACGGGCACGCCATGCAGCGCGCCCAGCGGCAATCCCCCGGCACGCCGGCGATCGGCAGCCCGTGCCTGTGCCAGCGCATGATCGGCGTCGAGATGCGCCCATGCCTGCACATCCGCCTCTACCGCGGCGATACGGGCCAGGCAAATCTGCACGACCGCCTCGGCCGTGCATTTGCCCGTGCGCAGGTGCGCTACGGCTTGTTCCAGAGTCAGCGCAGGCATCAAGTCCCTTCATTCACCCAGGCTGCGAGTGTAAGGCCCATAAAATTGAAAAGGGCGGCCATGGCCGCCCTTTTCAGGCAGTGCAGCCTCTTAGCGGGCGTACAGCACATTCGGCAGCCACATGCCGATCCCGGGGAAGTTATACAGCAGGACCAGGGCAATCACCTGGATGACCATGAACGGCATCATGCCGAGGAAAATCTGGTTCAGCGTGACATGCGGCGGTGACACCCCTTTCAGGTAGAACGCCGCCATCGCCACCGGCGGCGACAGGAAGGCGGTCTGCAGATTCAGCGCCACCAGCAAACCGAAGAACAGCGGATCGATGCCGAAATGCGGCAGCAGCGGAATGAAGATCGGCATGAAAATGACGATGATTTCGGTCCACTCCAGCGGCCAGCCCAGAAGAAAGATGATGATCTGCGCGAGGATCATGAACTGCACCGGCGTCATGTCGAGCGACAGCACCCACTGATTGATGATCTCCTGCCCGCCGAGCAGGGCAAACGACGCCGAGAATATCGACGAACCCACGAACAGCCAGCACACCATCGCGCTGGTCTTGGCGGT
>JANNHN010000019.1:0-11324 GCA_031404395.1 Betaproteobacteria bacterium | reverse complement strand
AATCTGCCGGGCCCGGCGTCGTTCCGCTCGAACACCATTGTCGTCGGCACATTTTTCAACGGCGGCGTGCGCGCCTTCGATACCTCAAATCCGTACCAGCCGCAGGAAATTGCCTATTACGTGCCGGGCGCGCACCGGCTCTCGCCCAAAGGCGCGATCCAGATCAACGATGTGTGGGTGGACGAGAAGGGGCTGGTCTATGCCGTGGATCGTTTCGGCGGTGGCCTCTATGTCATCGAAATGACGGTGTAAGGAGCCCATCAGCATGGCGGATATTTTGGCCGGGCGGTTCCCGGTCAGCGTGATCACCGGGTTTCTCGGCAGCGGCAAGACTACGCTGATCAACCGGCTGCTCAAGCGGCCTGACATGAATCGCGTCGCCGTCATCATCAACGAGTTCGGCGAGCAGGGCATCGACAACGACCTCGTGGAAGTGTCGTCCGAGCAGATGATGCTGCTCAACAACGGCTGCCTGTGCTGTGTGCTGCGCGGCGACCTGCAGGAGACGCTGCGCGATCTCTACGTCAAGCGGCGTAACGGCGACATCATCGATTTCGACCGTGTGATTATCGAAACGACGGGGCTTGCCGATCCGGCGCCGGTGATGCAGACGCTGATGACGGACGACATGCTGCAGGAGAATTACCGCCTGGATTGCGTGGTGACACTGGCCGATGCGGTCAACGGCCTCGAACAGCTGGAGACCATGCAGGAGCCGCTCAAGCAGGCGGCGCTGGCCGACCGCATTGTCATCACCAAGTCCGACCTTGCCGGCGAGGAAACCACGGCCAAACTCGAAGCGCGGCTGCGGGCGCTCAATCCGCAGGCGCCGATCCGCCGTGCGGTGAATGGCGAAATCGAGCTGGCTTTCCTGATCGATGTCGGTTTGCGCAACACCAGGGCCAAGCTGGAAGACATTGAGCGCTGGATGGGCGAGCCGGACGAGCATGGCGAGCACCACCGCCATGATGAAACAGTGAAGTCGTTCTGCCTGCGCTATACCGAACCGATGACCTGGGCGGCTTTTTCACAAACCATGGAAGTGCTGGGAGCGCTGCGCGGCTCCGACATGCTGCGGGTCAAGGGGTTGATCAACGTGGTGGAGCACCAGGGACCGATGGTGGTGCAGGGCGTACAGCACTTGTTCCACCCGCCGGTCGAGCTGGCAGCATGGCCCAGCGCGGATCATTCGACGCGCATTGTCTTCATCACCCGCAATATTCCGCGGGAAACCGTCGCCAACCTGTTTGCGGCCATCGGGGCGGTCTCCGCCGCTGCCTGATTGAGCTTTTCCCTGCTCGCAACGGGCAGGGCGGACGCCAGGAGTCGGGCGGCGTCCTTTTGAGCGCTGCCCCGCAGCATCAGGCCTCGCCAATACCGCAGCGCCGGTGTTGCCCGATCCGCATGTCCAGGCGCCTCGGGAAAACGAGTGGAGCGCTGTTGATTGGTGATTGACCCGGCCTGCAGGGTCATGGATACTTTCGGCGGGGCGTCGAATTTCTACTGCCGGAGGGGCCGTTGAATATCCTACCTTTGCACATCCGTACCCGTATTTTTCGCCGTAAATCCATCACGACTGCAGTCATGCTGGCGCTATCCCTGCCGGCGTCGGCATATGCCTTCGAGATCAGGAATCAGGCCGGCGAAGTCATCGGCAGTTTTGATACCACCATCAGTCTTTCGGGCTCCGTGCGCGCCAATAGCCGCGACCCGGCACTGGTGGGTATTACCAATGGCGGCACGTCGCGGGATATCAACAGCGACGACGGCAATCTCAATTACGACAAGAACAAGACGTTCTCTTCTCCAATCCGGGTGACCCATGAACTGGGGCTGAAGCGGGGCAATGTTGGCGTGTTTGCCCGCGGCACCTATTTTCACGATTTTGCCTACCAGAATCAGACCGAGAGTGCGACCAGCGGCTACGGATCCACCGGCAAAGACCGCATGGGCAGTGACGCGGAACTGCTGGACGCCTTTGTCTATGGTTCAGTCAACAGCTTTGGCGGACGCAATCTCAATGTCCGTCTCGGCAATCAGGTGGTGAACTGGGGGGAAAGCACTTTCATCCCCAACGGCATCAATGTAATCAATGGCGTGGATGTGGCCAAGCTGCGCAACCCCGGCGCGGATCTGAAGGAGGCGCTGCGGCCTACCCCCATGATCTGGGCTTCGCAGGAACTGTCGGACAAGATCAGCATAGAAGGGTTTTACGCGTTCAAGTGGCGGGAAACACGCCTTGATCCCCGCGGCACGTTTTTCAGCACCACGGATGCGCTGTCGCCGGATGGCGATCGGGTGTTCGTCGGCGGCGGCAGACGCATTGACCAGCATTTCGCCCCCTTCGCCATCACCGCTGGCGCGACAGCGCCGGTGTGGGCGCCGCGGACGGTAGATCGTGAGCCGGCGGACAATAACGAGTTTGGCCTTACCCTGCGGATGTTTGCGCCGGCGCTGAACAATACTGAATTCGGTTTTTCATTTGTAAATTATCACAGCCGGACCCCGTTCCTGTCAGGCACCCGCGGAGCTGCCACGACAGGAGGTGCTGCGGCTTTGGGGTGCGGTACGAACCCGCTGGTCAACTTCAACACCCTGGTCTTTGCACAAACCGCCGGGGCGGATGGTTCGCCAGCCGGATTGCCCATATGCGGAACGAGGGCTGCGCAGTATTTCGCGGATTATCCGGAGAATATCCGTCTCTTCGGATTGAGCTTTAATACTGCGGGGCCCGGCGGCATAGCCTTTCAGGGGGAGTATTCGTACCGGCCCAATCAGCCGCTGCAGCTCGCGACCATTGAGGTGATTCTGGCTGCAGGCGGTCTCGCCAACAACATCACCGGCAATCGTGTTGCCGCAGCAGCAGTGCCGTTGGGCACTGAGATCACCGGTTATCGGCGGGTGGAGATGCATCAACTGCAGTTCACCGGCACCAAGATTTTCAGCCAGGCGTTGGGCGCCGAATCGCTGACTGTGGTCGGAGAAATCGGCGGTACGTACTTGAACCTCCCTTCCAACCTGTTATTCGCAGGACCGGGTATTGCACTACCGGCACGGGGATCATCGACCGCCACCACGGCAGGCTCTACCCAGCCGGGGATGGAAGGCTACGCCACCACGGGATCCTGGGGTTACCGGCTGGTGGGCGCGCTGTCCTATCCGAACGCCATTGGCGGGGCGACCCTGGTTCCCAGGCTGGCTTATTCCCACGACGTGCATGGCGTGGGCCCGACCTTCAATCAGGGCGCCAAGGCAGCCACCATTGGTCTGAGTGCGGTCGTCAAACAGAAATGGCAGGCGGATTTCGCCTATACGACCTATTGGGGAGGACGGACGTACACCGGAACTGATCCGGTGGCAACGGGCACCCAGCTCCGGACTTACGCCACCAGCGCCAATGCACTCAAAGACCGGGATTTCATGTCGGTCAGCCTGCGCTATTCGTTCTGACCAGCGAATAGAACCTGAGGAGAAGACGAGAATGCGTGACTATCGATACGCCGCGATGAGTGCCCTGGCGCTCATGTTTACCGCTGCCACCGCGTTGGCCGCGGTTTCAGCCAATGAAGCAGCCACGCTGGGCAAAACGCTGACGCCGCTGGGCGCCGAGCGCGCGGGCAATGCCGCCGGTACCATTCCGGCCTGGGACGGCGGCATTACCAAGCCGGTTGCAGGTTACAAGGAAGGCGGGCATTACCCGGATCCGTTTGCGGGTGACAAACCCCTGTTCACCATCGATGCCTCCAGCATGGAAAAGTACAAAGCGAACCTGACGCCGGGACAGATGGCGCTGCTCAAAAACAATCCGACCTGGAAAATGAACGTGTACCCCACACGGCGCAGCGCAGCGTTTCCTGAAGGGCATTACCGGGAAACCGCAGCCAATGCCGCCAAGGTCAAGCTGGTGGAAAGCGGCAACGGCTTCGTCGGCACGAAAGGCGGCATTCCTTTCCCGATTCCCAAGAGCGGTCTGGAGGTGATGTGGAATCATCTGGCGCGCTATCGCGGGGATACCTACGGCCTGAACTGGAGCCAGGCGTCGGTGCAGCGTGATGGCGGCCATACCCTGGTGCGTTTTGAATACGAGTACGACTTCAATTACGGCAATCTGGCCAAGCCGGAAGCGGCACGTGAGGACAACAAGTTGTTCAACTTCCTGCAGACGGTAACCGCGCCCGCGCGTCTCGCCGGTCAGGTATTGCTGGTGCATGAATATGCAGATCAGGTGAAACAGCCGCGCAGTGCCTGGACTTATAACCCGGGCCAGCGCCGGGTGCGTCTGGCACCCAATGTGGCTTATGACAATCCGGGCACCGCTGCCGATGGATTGCGCACCAATGATGACTTCCTGATGTTCAACGGCGCCACCGACCGTTATGAATGGAAACTGGTCGGCAAGCGCGAAATTTATATTCCGTACAATTCATACAGGCTGACGGGCAATTCGGTGAAGTACTCCGATGTGCTGAAACCCGGCCATCTCAACCCGGATCTCACCCGTTATGAACTGCATCGCGTGTGGGTGGTGGAAGCGACTCTCAAGGAGGGCACCAGCCACGTCTACAAACGGCGCACGTTCTATGTCGATGAGGATTCGTGGATGGTGGTGGTCTCGGACAAGTACG
Source organism: Betaproteobacteria bacterium (assembly GCA_031404395.1). Lineage (GTDB taxonomy): Bacteria > Pseudomonadota > Gammaproteobacteria > Burkholderiales > SG8-41. The sequence goes on along the minus strand of JANNHN010000019.1, from coordinate 6,699 downwards.
ATGCCCGCGGCGAACTGTGGCGGGTGGCGGAGCAGCACAACATCAATTTCTACAATATTCCGATGGCTTATCCGTCCTTGGAAGTGCATCACGACCTGCAATCCGGGCGTTATATCGCCATGGGGTTGCGCAACGAAGAGGCCAAGGTCTATGAGGGCATCAAACGCAGTGATGCGGATTTTTCGCCCTCGGGCTTGCGTGGCATCGGCACCCGCTGATTGAACGGCAATAACACCGGATGGGGACCGTGCTGCGCCATGAGCAACACGGTGCCTGCGGCTGTAGTTGCAAGCGGTATTAAGCGAGGGTGGCGGCCATGAAGCGGCTGATCGGGATACTGTTCTCGCTTGCCGTATTGCTCGGCGCGATATTTGCTTTTTCGCCACGGGACATCCCGGTTTTTCCTGAAACCGGCATGCGGGCGGATACTGTCCTGCTGCTGGATGCGGCGCGTGCCGGCAAGCGGCTGGTGACGGTCGGGGAACGGGGCCGGATCTTCCTGTCGGATGATGAGGGCGCGACCTGGCAACCTGCCGTTTCTCCGACGCAGACTACGCTGACCACCCTGCATTTCCTCGATGTCCTGCAGGGTTGGGCTGCCGGACATGACGGCGTGGTACTCCATACAGCGGATGGCGGCGCCAACTGGAAGCAGTTGCACCATGCGCCCGAGGACGAGCGGCCCCTGTTCGCTATCCATTTTAATGACCCGCAGCACGGAGTTGCCGCAGGCGCCTATGGCGCCTATCTGGAGTCCAGGGATGGCGGGCGGTCCTGGGTGGAACGCAAAATTACTGATTCGGATCGCCACTTCAACGCCATGACGGTGACCGGGAGCGGTCTGCGGCTGATCGCGGGTGAATCCGGCACGCTGCTGGCTTCCGGGGATGGCGGCGAAAGCTGGAAACCGCTGCCCCTCCCTTATAAAGGTTCTTTTTTTGGCCTGGTATCTCCCGGCAAGACCAATTTGATCGTTTTCGGTCTGCGCGGGAATGTTTTTCATTCGGCCGATCTTGGCGGGCAGTGGCAATCTGTACAGAGTCAAACCCAGGCATCGTTGATGGGCGGAAGGGCAATGGACTCCGGGGCGGCCGTGCTGGTTGGTCAAAATGGAACAATATTGCTGAGCAGGGATGGTGGCCGGACCTTTGCATTGCATCGGGATGCGGGTGGAGCGGCATTCGCCACGGCGCTGCCTGTCGCCAACGGCGATCTGCTGGCGTTCGGCGAGCGCGGGGTCACGCGCATCACCGGGTTTGCCAAGCCATGACCCTTAATCATTTGATCGAACGAATCGCCGATCTGCTATTCAGCCGGCGCCGCAGCCTGCTGGCTGTGTTTGTGTTGCTGACAGCCGTGTTTATCTACACGGGGACCTTGCTGCGTGTAGATGCGGGATTCAACAAAATGATCCCGTTGCAGCATGAATACATGAAGGTCTTTTCCGGTTATCAAAAAACTTTTGGCGGCGCAAACCGCGTGCTGGTTGCGGTGATGCAAAAGGACGGGAAGGAAATATATAACCCTGAATTTTTCGCCACGCTGAAGCAGGTGACCGACGCCGTATTTTTCATTCCGGGCGTGGATCGGCCAACGGTAACTTCGCTGTTCACGCCGAATGTCCGCTTTATCGAAGTTGTTGAAGAAGGTTTTGCCGGTGGCAATGTCATCCCCGCCGACTTCAAAGGCACGCCGGACGATCTGGAGAAAGTCCGTCGCAATGTGCTGAAATCCGGAAATGTGGGGCGGCTGGTTGCCAATGACTTCACCGCCGCATTGGTGCGCGCAGATTTGCTGGAGATCGATCCGGTCAGCGGAAAACGGCTGGATTACCGCGAAGTGGCGCAGAAACTGGAGCAGATACGCTCCAAATTCCAGAACGAGCGGCACAGCGTGCATATTATCGGTTTCGCCAAGGCCGTAGGCGATATTGCCGATGGCGCGGTGGGGGTCATCGCATTTTTCGGCTTGGCGTTTGTCATCACCGCGCTGCTGCTGTTTTTTTATTCCGGATCGCTGCGCCTGACCATGCTGGCCCTGGTCTGCGCGCTGATGCCTGTGGCATGGCTGCTGGGAATTCTGCCGCTGATCGGCTTCGGCATTGATCCGCTATCCATTCTGGTGCCGTTTCTGATTTTTTCCATCGGTGTTTCCCACGCCGTACAGATGACCAATGTCTGGAAGCATGAAGTGGTGCACGGCGCCACAGGGCCGGACGCCGCACGCAATGCCTTTCTGCGATTGGCGATTCCCGGCACGATTGCATTGATTACCAACGCGCTGGGTTTCATGGTGATCATGCACATCAAGATCGACATCGTGCGCGAACTGGGGGTCACGGCCAGCCTGGGTGTGGCGCTGATGATCCTGACCAACAAGATGCTGCTGCCCATATTGCTGTCTTACGCCAGACTGGAACCCGCGGCACACCGGCGCGCCAGTGCAGCGAAATCCCGATTTGACGGCGTATGGCGCAGTCTGGCGCGACTCACGCGACCCCGGGCGGCAATGGTCATGGTTGTGGTAGCGCTGGGCTTGCTGATCGGCGGCGCCTGGAAGGCAAGGGATATCAAGACCGGGGATCTGGGTAAAGGTATCCCGGAACTGCACGATGACGCACGCTATAACAAGGACAATGCGGTTATCGTCAGCAAGTTTTCCATTGGTGTGGATGTGATTTCAGTGATCGTGCAGACGCAAGGGGTGCAGGGTGCCTGCACGACTTACGAAATCATGGACACTATCGATCGCTTCGAGCTGTACCTGCGCAATGTGTACGGCGTGCAGTCGGTCGTAGCGCTGCCCGGGCTGGCGAAGATCATCAACGCCGGATGGAATGAAGGCAATCTGAAGTGGCGCGCATTGTCACGCAACCGGGATGTGCTGGCCCAGTCCGTCACTCCGATAGACACCGCCACCGGGCTGCTCAACAGCGACTGCAGTGCGATGCAAGTGCTTGTTTTTACAAAGGATCACCAAGGGACGACCATTGCCCATATCGTCCGGGAAATCAGGAAATTCACGCAGGAACACAATTCAGACAAGCTTAAATTCCTGCTCGCCAGTGGCAATGTAGGCGTGATGGCGGCCACTAACGAGGCGGTGGATGCTGCCGAAGTAACCATGTTGATGTCCATTTTCGGTACCATCATTTTTCTGTGCTGGGCGACATTCCGGCAATGGCAGGCGGTCCTCTGCATCATCGCGCCGCTGGCACTGGTTTCAATACTCTGTAATGCGCTGATGGCGAGCCTGGGCATCGGGCTCAAGGTCTCCACCTTGCCGGTGATCGCGCTGGGGGTGGGCGTGGGCGTGGACTACGGGATTTATCTCTACGAACGCTTCAAGCACCACCTCGTTGAGGAAGGCGCGAGCATCGAAGAGGCCTTTTTCGAGGCACTGCGCCAGCGCGGCACTGCAGCGGTATTCACCGCCATTACCATGAGTGTGGGCGTGGGATCGTGGGCCTTTTCGGCGCTGAAATTCCAGGCGGACATGGGTGTCCTGCTTGCGTTCATGTTTTTGGTGAACATGCTGGGCGCCATCTTGCTGCTGCCGGCACTGGCCGCCTTGTTGCTTAATCCGCGCCAACGCGCGTCCTGACCGCTCGGCGCGTTCAAATAGAGCGTGCTTTGTCTGAATTGGTCATCCGGTGAGCCGGCAAGGGGGTTGGGGCCGTCCGCAATGGCAATCGCCCCAAAATGTTGCAGGCCAGGTTTGGCGAATTGTCGATAGCAGCGCGGTGTGCCTGCCGCCATTGCCGCCGCGGTAAAAACTGCAGCGACATTCATTGCTGACCTTTCCTGAATTCGGTAATTAAGGAAACGCTGAATAAGTGGATTTCACTCATGGTTCGCGAACGGAATCAACAACTTACCGTTCGTTCCCGGATCGAGTCCGGGGCAGGCTCTGAGCCTGTCGAAGGACTTGTTCAGCGCTTCCTTAATTGTTTTAATTGATTTTTTCATGAGCCCGGCAGCTCTGCAGCGGATTGCATACGCCATCTGCGGTCACGTGTGGCTTTTCCGCCACCACCTATCCGGATTAATACGGATACCCCCCATCTTGCTTGACAGTCTGATTTAAACTGTCTAATAATAATTTGGACTGACTAAATATACAGTCCAAATAAAAGGTAATCCTTTGCTGAACAGCAAGGAAATATTAGAAAAAACAGGTATTTCCAGGGCAACTCTCAACAATTACATTAGTTGTGGGATTGTGCCCAAGCCTGAAGTATTGGCGCCGGACCCCAAGGACGGTAAGGCTCCTCGTATCGGCTATTTTCCTGACGACGTTCTGCAGCGCATTACACAAATACAAAACCTGAAACAAGAGGGGTGGAGCATGGCGAGAATTTCAGAGCATTTCGCTGCCGAGCAGCCAGGAGCTACAGGCAGTTCGACTGCGATGGCAGCCCGATCGCCGGCGGCGGGTGGCAGCCTGGAACGCGGGGCAATGCCGCGGCTGACGGTGGAGGAGATCGCCCACCCGGCTTATATGGTCAATTACAACTTTGAATTGATCTGGTTCAACGCCGCGGCGCGCAGCGGCGTACTGGGCAATTTCGACCAATTGCCGGCAGACACCGAATCACGCAACGTCTTCCAATATCTGCTCGGCTCCGGGACGGCGCATGGGCGGGAGGAGATTCTGCGTTTCCATTTCGGGATTGCCAAACAGCGCGCTCCCAAATCCAGTTTTTTCAACCTGTGTCGCGAAGTGCCGCGGGCAGCACTGGGTACGCTGGAACGGCTGTACAACGAAGCCGAGTGTCCGGACTCACGGCTGATTACGCAGACGTTTATTGAAGGCGGCACTGCGGATGACGTCCAGGTCTGCCTGTATGCCGTGCAGTTCCGCGAAGGCATATTGTTTGTGCATGCGCCGGCGGACGGCAGTTCCAATGACCTGCTGGCGCTGCTGGCGCGCCGCGATCTGGTGATCCGCGACCTGTTGCGCAAGCGCCTGCCGGTGCTGACCCACGTTGCCGTACTGGTCACCGATCTGCAGCAGTCCACCAAGATTTGCGCCGAATTGCCGCCGGAGGAATATTTCGAGTTGATCAACCAGATCTGGTCAACGGTCGATCCTATTTTCCGCCGTCACTACGGCACCTACGGCAAACACGCCGGTGACGGCATGGTGTATTATTTTTTCCCGCAACCGGATTGCAATTACGTGTGGAACGCGTTGCTGGCGGCTTACGAGATGCGTGAAGCCATGCGCCGCCTGAGCAAGGAATGGCAGTTGCGCAAGGGCTGGACCAACGAGCTCTATCTCAATTCCGGTCTTAATGAAGGGCAGGAGTGGCTGGGCACCTTCCAATCGGCTACCCATGTCGAATTTACCGTGCTCGGCGACACCATCAACCATGCGGCGAGGCTGTCGGATTTCGCCCGCTTCGGCGCAGTGTGGGCAACCAAGAACCTGATCGGCAAATTGACCTCTGAAGAACGCCAGCTGGTGAAATACGGCGTGCAGCGGAAATCGAGTGAGGGCCAGGACATCTTTGTCGCGTCCACTTACTCGACCGTGGCCAACCTTACTGACCTGAACACGGGCAAAGGCGAGAAACTGAGGGATATCGCGGTGCTGCCGATTACCGAAATTACCGAAATCAGGGATTCGACTGCAGACTGAATCCGTCACTGCAAAACAAAAGGCCCGCATAGCTGCGGGCCTTATTCATCTGGCTCCCCGACCTGGGCTCGAACCAGGGACAACCTGATTAACAGTCAGGTGCTCTACCAACTGAGCTATCGGGGAATAAATCGGTAAAAACGCGATATAAACGGGGTTTTACGAACGCGAACAGGGGCGTATTCTATCCGCCACCTGATACCCGGTCAACGCAGAAAAACACGCAAAATGAAATGGTTAAAACGAGTGGCCGCGCTGCTGGCGGTTCTGATCATCGCGCTGGCTGTCATTCCGTTCTTCGTTTCCATCGATGATTATCGCCTGGAAGTCGAGAAAAAAGCATCAGAGGTGCTGAAGGAACCGGTGCGGCTGAAAAGCCTGAAACTGGTCGGCTTGCCGCTGCCGCATGTCATCGTGAGCGGTATTGAAATCGGCAAAGGCGGCGACATCAAAGTGGGCAGCGTGTCGGTCACGCCGGATCTGTGGTCGTTGCTGACCGATATCAAGATCATCCGCAGCGTCGAAGTTGATGGGCTGGTCATCAACCAGAAAGCCATCGACAAAATCCCGGCGTGGACCAAAGCCGATCCCAAAGCCAAACCTGCGGAATTTACGGTACGTGCGCAGTCTGTCCGTCTGAACAACGCGCTGCTGCAATTGCAGAAGGCCAGCTTCGGGCCGTTCGATGCACGCATTACCCTGACTGATACCGGCGCGCCGGAACAGGCGGATATCAGTACGCGTGACGGCAAGCTGAAAGCAGTGCTCAAGCCGTCAGGTAAAAACTTCAGTCTAGATGTGCAGGCCAAAGGCTGGCGCCCGCCCGCCGGACCGCCGATCCTGTTTGATGAATTGCTGATCAAAGGGACAGCCACGCTGAATGACGCCAACCTGTCCGACATCAAGGCCAAAATATACGGCGGTACCGTTACCGGGAAATCCGTCGTCGGCTGGCAAAAAGGCCTGCAGGTGAAAGGTGACTACACGGTCAATGCCATCGAACTGCGCGACCTGGTGCCGCTGTTTTCCCCGGGAACCAGGCTGAGCGGGCGTTTG
>JANNHN010000018.1:0-2610 GCA_031404395.1 Betaproteobacteria bacterium | reverse complement strand
GTGCTGCTGGAAGCGCGTCCGGCGGCGACCGGCGATGCGCGCCCGCTGGCGTTGTCGTATGGCAGTCGCCTGATTCTCGATCGTCTCAATTTGTGGCCGGCACTCGCTGGTTTTGCGACGCCGATACGGCGCATCCATGTGTCGCAGCGCGGCGGATTCGGCCGGGTGGAGCTGGATGCCGACGAAGCAGGCATGGCCGACCTCGGATATGTCATTGATTACGGTCGCCTGGCGCAGGGGCTGGCGACTGCGGTGGCGACGACTGCTGTGCAGTGCCGCAGCGGCGCACAGGTGACGGCATGGCAAGCCGGTGCTCCGGCGCGTGTTGAATATGTCATTGACGGCGAGTCGCGCGCCATGACCGCACCGCTGGTGGTTGTTGCGGATGGTGGTGCGGCAGACGGTGGTGCGGGAGACAACGGCGACGCACAGCGGGTGGACTATGACCAATGCGCAGTCACGGCACGCGTGGTGAGTGAGCGCCCGCATAACAATGTCGCCTACGAGCGTTTTACGCGGCACGGCCCGCTGGCACTGCTGCCGGACGGCAAGGACTGGGCGCTGGTCTGGACCACCACGCCGGCGCGTGCAGACGAGCTGTATGGCGCGGAGCCCGCGCAGTTTCTGGACGCACTGCACGCCGAGTTCGGCTCGCGTGCCGGCGCGTTTACGGCAGTGACTGCGCGGGCGCGTTACCCGCTGCGGCTGCGGCGTACGCGCCAACCGGTACAGGATCATGTGGTGCGGATCGGCAATGCGGCGCAGTCGCTGCATCCCGTTGCCGGTCAGGGATTCAATCTCGGATTGCGGGACGCCTGGGAGCTGGGCGAGCATCTGGCGGTTGCCGACCGCGCAACCATCGGCTCGGCGGACGGGCTGGCGGCCTATCGCGCACGGCGCCGCGTGGATCGTGGCGGCGGTGTTGCGTTCACACACACGCTGGTGCAACTGTTTTCCAATGATGTGCTGCCATTGCGTCTGGCGCGCGGCACAGGACTTGCTTTGCTCGGCTGCATTCCACCGTTGAAGAATTTTGTGGTGCGGCGGATGACTTTCGGCGCGCGCGGCTGAATGCCGGCGAATCGTTGCCGCGCTGCAGGTTGCTGTTTATTCTGCAGGTTGCTGTCGAGCAATACACGGTAAACCTGTTGATCCAAAGTGTTTTTGATGATTGCCTGCAGCGTGGCCGCTGCCGCGCAGTGCGCATGCGTTGCGCAGATCGTTGTGCAAACGATACTGGTGCCTAAAAACTAGGCACATTTCTCTTTGCACGACGGTCGAGTGTGATTACAATGGCGCCCTTCCCTGATCACACACCACACTAACAACAAGTCCGATGCGCATCGGCCCCTATCAGCTCAAGAACAATCTCATCGTTGCACCGATGGCGGGCGTGACTGATCGTCCGTTTCGTCAGTTGTGCAAGATGATGGGCGCGGGCATGGCCGTGTCGGAGATGGTGGCGAGCAATTCGCTGTTGTGGGGTTCTGCAAAAACACTGCGCCGCGCCAACCACGAAGGCGAAGTCGATCCGATCTCAGTACAGATCGCCGGCGCCGATCCGCAGATGCTTGCTGACGCGGCGCGATACAACGTCGATCAGGGCGCGCAGATCATCGACATCAACATGGGTTGTCCGGCGAAGAAGGTGTGCAACGTGATGGCCGGATCGGCGCTACTGAAGGACGAGTCGCTGGTCGGCCGCATTCTCGACGCCGTGGTGGGCGCGGTTGGTGTGCCCGTTACCCTGAAAATTCGCACCGGCTGGGATCGCGATCATCGCAATGCCCGCACGGTCGCGCGTATCGCCGAGAGCGCGGGCATCCAGGCGCTGGCGATCCACGGCCGCACCCGCGCCTGCGCCTACACCGGCGAGGCCGAGTACGACACGATTGCCGCAGTCAAGGCCGAGATTCGCATCCCGGTGATTGCCAACGGCGACATCACCACGCCCGAGCGCGTCAAGCACGTGCTGGAATACACCAAAGCCGATGCAGTGATGATCGGCCGCGCCGCGCAGGGGCGGCCGTGGATGTTCCGCGAGATCAGTTATTTTCTGGCGACCGGCGCGCATCTGCCGCCGCCGGCGGTCGAAGAAATCCACCGCGTGCTGGTTGCGCATCTGCATGACCTGCATGGGTTTTATGGCGAACACACCGGCGTGCGCGTCGCGCGCAAACAAATATCCAGGTACACCAAGGGGCTGGCGGGATCAGCGGCATTTCGTCATGCGATGAACCAGTTGCAGACTTGTGCCGGACAGTTGGCGGCCGTTAATCAGTTTTTTGTTGAGCTATCGGGGTTGGGCGAGCGCCTGACCTATGCGGAGGAACTTGCGGCATGATGAATGAAACTGAAATGGCCCGCGTCGTGCGCCGGGCAATCGACGGCTACTTCCGTGATCTGGACGGGGAGAAGGCCAGCGGCGTCTATGACATGGTCATCGGCAGCGTGGAAAAACCGCTGCTGGAATCTGTTTTGCACAAGGTGAGTGGCAATCAGTCACACGCCGCAGCCATGCTGGGCATCAACCGCAATACCCTGCGTAAAAAAATCAAAAGTTACAACATCAAGTTCTAGGTTTCCAGCCCCGCTGAACCCCCGGATCAC
>JANNHN010000017.1:0-2783 GCA_031404395.1 Betaproteobacteria bacterium | reverse complement strand
CATTATTCCCCGCCAGCCCCGTATTCACGGGAATCATGCTACGCGCCCCGCCCATGGGCGGCAGCGGACAATTTGTAAGAGATTGTTTCAAAGCCGTGGCCTGACAGCCCCGAACCAGGGCCTGTTAACAATCATTTCATGAGTGCGACGGCGACGATTTGGCCGCAGGGCGAGGAGCGTCGAGCGCGGTTTGCCCGTAGGCAAATAAGACAATGCCATGTGGCCAAATCGTCCCGTCCCTGCGGGTTGTGGCCAAAATCGCCACTGGCTGCGTTGCTTGCCTTGCCCATATTCTCGATATGGGCCGCAGCAAGCGCCTTGCCACTGACGATTTTGGCCACAACGCATCTCACGAAATGATAGTTAACAGGCCCTGGCGCAAGCATCGTGGCAATCCACCGGATTCACGGGCATACTGACGACTTTCTTACGGCGGGCCTCCCCGCATCGCATGGTAGTGAATCTGGTCAGGTCCGGAAGGAAGCAGCCACAGCTATTTAATGCGAGTGCCGGGGGTTAGGCTCGCCACCCTCATGTGAACAAGCCGGGCAGCGCGTGCTGCCCGGTTTTTTTTGTGCAGCAAGCCGGTGCTGAGGTGCGCATCGGCACGGGCCTTTGCCGTTAAAATAGCGCCCGTGACTGATTATTTCTTCAACTTGAGCGATCCGCCGTGACCCAGGTGCTCGCCCGCAAGTGGCGCCCCCGCAATTTCACCGAACTGGTCGGCCAGGAGCACGTGGTGCGCGCGCTGACCAATGCGTTGCGGCAACAGAGGCTTCATCATGCTTATCTGTTTACCGGCACGCGCGGCGTGGGCAAGACGACGCTGGCGCGCATACTGGCCAAGGCGCTGAACTGTGAAACCGGCGTGACCGATGCGCCGTGCGGCCGGTGCGGCGCCTGTTCCGAAATCGATGCCGGCCGCTTTATCGATCTGATTGAACTCGATGCCGCGTCAAACACGCAGGTCGATAACATGCGCGAATTGCTGGACAACGCGCTGTATGCGCCGACCAGCGGCCGCTACAAGATCTACATCATTGACGAAGTGCATATGCTGTCAAAATCGGCGTTCAATGCCATGCTGAAAACGCTGGAGGAGCCGCCGGCGCATGTGAAATTCATACTGGCGACGACCGACCCGCAGAAGATTCCGGTGACCGTGCTGTCGCGTTGCCTGCAATTCAGTTTGAAGCAGATTCCGCCGCAGCAGATCCGCGAACGGCTGACCGAGGTGCTGGCGGCAGAGCAAGTGCCGGCGGACGCAGCGTCGGTGGCGCTGGTGGCGCGCGCCGCGGAGGGCAGCCTGCGCGATGCGCTGAGCCTGCTCGACCAGGCGATTGCGCATGGCGGCGGCAAGCTCGACGTTGAATCGACCCGCGCCATGCTCGGTGCAGTCGATCAGACTTTTCTGTATTCGATATTGCAGGCGCTGGCGGCGCGTGATGGCGCGGCGCTGGTCGCCGAGGCCGAACGCATGGCGGAGCGCAGCCTGTCTTTTGAATCGGCATTGCAGGATATGGCCACGTTGTTGCACAGGGTGGCGCTGGCGCAGGTGGTGCCGGCGAGCATTGCCGATGATGATCCGGATGCCGCGGCGCTGCGCCGGCTGGCTGCGGATTTTGCGCCGGAAGATGTGCAACTGCATTACCAGATCGCCGTGCAGGGCCGCGCCGATGTCGGCCTCGCGCCCGATGAACATGCCGGATTCATGATGACGCTGTTGCGCATGCTGGCGTTCGTGCCGCAGAGCGCAGGGGGTGGCGGCATGCCGGTGTCCGCGGCGCGGCAACCGGCACGTGCGGCAGTCGCGGCCGCACCGGAGGCCACTGCGCCGGCGGCTGTAGCGGCTGACCCGGCATCGTGGACCACACTGGTCGGACGGTTGGGGTTGAACGCGATGGCGAACCAGCTTGCCTTGCGCTGCGAAATGGCGCGGCGCACGGATGAACTGATCGAACTGCGGATTTCGCCTGCCGATGAACGCCTGTTCGACAAACCTTATCGCGAAAAACTGACAGCCGCGCTGCGGCAGGCGCTGGGGGCACAGGTGAAAGTCCTGTTCTCCTCCGGCGCCGTCAGTGGCGCGTCACCCAAGGCCATTACCGACCGCAAGGCCGGAGAACAACATGCGGCAGCAGTGGCTGAAATCCGCGAGGATCCGTTTGTGCGCGAGCTGATCGAAAATTTCGACGGCTCCATCGAGGACGCATCCATCAAACCTAAATAAATCTCAGTAGTGTCCCAACGTTTTTCAATACGTAGGTTGGGGTGACGAAGGAACCCCAACGCTGAACCCAGTGCAAAGTAGCCCCGAAGGAAGTCACCTTGGGTGGCAGCGTATTCCGGGATGGCACGTTCACTTCCCCGGAATACGGCCTGCGGCCTCCTTCCGAGCTACGGGACTTGTGGTCAATCGCTTTTTCTAAATATATTCAACAGGGGTCATCATGATGAAAGGCCAGCTTGCCGGGTTGATGAAGCAGGCGCAGCAGATGCAGGACAACATGCGCAAAATGCAGGAGCAACTGGCGCAGATCGAAGTCGAAGGACAGGCCGGCGCCGGTGCGGTGAAAGTGGTGATGAACTGCCGGCACGAGGTCAAGCGCGTGGCCATCGCCCCTGACGCCATGAGCGACCGCGAAATGCTGGAAGACCTGATTGCCGTGGCGGTCAACGACGCCGCGCGCAAGGCTGAAACCACCAGCCAGGAAAAAATGGCCAGCGTCACTGCGGGATTGCCGCTGCCACCGGGCATGAAACTGCCGTTTTAAGCGCGCAGG
>JANNHN010000016.1:0-2771 GCA_031404395.1 Betaproteobacteria bacterium | reverse complement strand
CGCGCTCAGCCGTCAGGTAGGTTTTGATGGTGCGTGCCACGTTGAACCCCGTTGGTTCCGATGACCCGGATGGTCGGTCAGGCTTTTGCCGCGATGGTCAGTCCGACGACGTTGTTGTCCTCGATCGCCTTGGCCACCAAGCCCGAGGCTTTGACGTCTTCGATGAAGGCGCTGAGATATTTCGCCGCGGCAGTGCGGCCCTTCGGCACGCCTGCCGCTTGCTGCACGGCGGTGAAGCGGCCTTCGACGATGCGTGAGCCCGGCAACTTCGCCTGATCGGCGACGAGGCGCGGGCGCAGGCCGGCCAGCGCGTCAAATTTTTCATCAACAAAACGTTTGAATGAAGCGTCGGCGCCCGGCTCCTTGACGAGTTCGGCATTCTTGATGGTGCGCGACAGGTACAGCTCGTACGCCGCCTTGTTCGGCACGATAATGCGCACGCCCTTGCGATCGACTTCATCGGCGTGTTTCAGGTTGGAGCCGGGCGGCACCAGATACGTCGAATCGATTTCGACATAGGCCGCGGTGAAATCGATTTCATTGGCGCGCGCAGGTTCGGCGCCGAGAAAACCCACATCCCAGATGTTTTTGTTCGCAGCATCGGCCAGCGCACCGGGATTCGGATGCGGGACAAATTCAACCGGGATGCCGAGGCGGCGGCCGAGCTCCAGCGCAAGGTCATGCGCAACCCCGGCCGGTTTGCCCGTTGCAGCGTCGGTACGCGTCAGCAGAAAGTTGCTCATGTTGAGGCCCACGCGTAGTTTGCCGGTCGGCGCGAATTCGGAGCGGAGGGCGGCGGTCACTTCGGTCATGGTGTTGGTTCCGTCAGTCAGGGTTGCGGAACGCAGGATTATTGATCTTTCCCAAATTTATGACAAACCCAAATCCGTTCGCCCTGAGCTTGTCGAAGGGCGAGGGGGCTTCGACAGAGCCTGTCCTGAGCTTGTCGAAGGGCTCAGCCCGAACGGTTTTGGAAGTCTCCGATAGATGCTGAAGCGAAGTTCCCTGTCATCCGCGGGTAGAATCAATCGGCACGACTGCATTATGGAACCCACTTCGCTTCCCCGTTACATCGCTCATCTCGACATGGATGCGTTTTACGCGTCGGTCGAACTGCTGCGTTATCCGCAGTTGCGCGGCAAGGCGGTGGTGGTTGGCGGGCGGCGGCGCGCGGCGCAAAATGATCCTGCCGATGCGGCATTTTCAACACTGCGCGGCTACACCGGGCGCGGCGTAATCACCACTGCGACGTACGAAGCACGGGCGCTGGGCGTGCACTCGGGCATGGGCCTGATGAAAGCGGCGAAGCTTGCACCCGACGCCATCCTGCTGCCCGCGGATTTCGACGCGTATCGGCGTTATTCCAGAATGTTCAAGGACGCAGTGCGCGCGCTTGCGCCGCAGGTTGAGGACCGCGGCATCGATGAAATCTATATGGATCTGACGGAACTGGTGGCGGCGAGCGCTGCCGACGGCGCGCCCGACCCGTGGGCACGCGCGCGGGCAATCGCCACCGACATCCAGCGTTCAGTGCGGGAGACAACGCAGTTGTCGTGCTCCATCGGCATTACGCCGAACAAGCTGCTGTCGAAAATCGCCTCCGAGCTGCACAAGCCCGCCGGCATCAGCGTGATCCGCGGGGATGAGGTCAAGGTGCTGGTGTGGCCGCTGGCGGTGCGCAAGATCAACGGCATCGGTCCCAAGGCCAATGCAAAACTCGAAATGCTGGGCATACGCACGGTCGGTGAACTGGCGCAGGCCGCCCCCGCGCTGCTGATCGACCATTTCGGCCACAGCTTTGGCGCGTGGATGCTTGAGGCCGCGCACGGGCGCGATGACCGCCCGGTGGTGATCTGGAGCGAACCCAAATCGATCAGCCGCGAGACCACGTTCGAGGACGATCTGCATCCGGTGCGCGACAAGGCGCGACTGACGGAGATTTTCACGGCACTGTGTGTGCGGGTGGCGGGTGATCTGCAGCGCAAGGGTTATGCCGGCAAGACCATCGGCTTGAAAATCCGCTACGACAATTTCACGACTGTGACCCGCGACCTGACGATTGATGTCCCGACGCAGGATGCGCAGACCATCCGCCGTGCGGCGGGGGCGTGCCTGAAACGCGTGCCGCTCGACCGGCGCATCCGCCTGCTCGGCGTGCGGGTGGGGGCGTTGTCTAAACCGGGGGCGGTGGTGGAGAGTGCCGCGAAACAGCGGACGCTGTTGTAGATCCGCGCAGTCCCAATTACAGTTTTTTGGGGGAGGATCCGCCGCGACTGACAGCGGCGCGTTTCTGCGCAGACAGCACCGGGATCGATTCGTCGATACCCATGGCGCGTACCAGTACTTCCAGGTCTTCACGCAGGTCTGCAGTCAATGCCAGCCGGCTGAGGCGCTGCAGCCGCGCTTGGCGATTCGGCAGACCGAGCATGCCGGTCATGTACAGCAACAGGTCGTTGGGCGTGTAGCGGGCCGGGTTTACCGTGCGCGAGAAATCGCGCGGCATCGCCGGGTAGTCGCCGCCCCCCGGATACAACGCGCGCAGTACAAAACCCAGGCAGCTCATGCAATTGCGGGCGGGCCCGTCATCGAAGCAATAGGCGATGTCCGCTTTGACCCAGCGTGCAACGCGTGCCGGCAGTTCACGCTGCAGTTTGCTCATGGCTGCGTTGTCGGCAAACGGCCGCAGACCGTAGAGGTGCCAGACGTCGTAGCCCTGGCCGCCGGCTTCGAAATGGGCGGCTTCCATAAAGGGTGATACGACGACGCCGAGG
>JANNHN010000015.1:0-4998 GCA_031404395.1 Betaproteobacteria bacterium | reverse complement strand
TTGCGCATGATGGCCGGGCCATCGGCATCGAAGCGCTGGCTGTTGCCGGCCAGCAGCACCAGCCGCCCGCCTTTGTTCAGCCCGGCGATGCCGGCTTCGATGGTTTCTTTGGTGCAGACGTAATCGAACACCACATCGACGCCACGACCGCCGGTGTGTTCGATCAGTTGCTGCGCGACTTTGCCGTCGGTGGCATCGATGGTCGCATCCGCGCCCGCTTTCAGACAGGACTCGAATTTGGCTGCCCTGGTATCCACCGCGATGACTTTGCGCGCATGCGCCCAGCGCGACACCATCAGCATGTGTATGCCGAGCCCGCCGCCGGCGCCGATCACGGCAACAGTGTCGGTAACTGCGACGCGCGCCTTGCGCGTGACCTTGATCGGCGTGGCAATCGCGTCGCAGATCACGCCGATTTCGGCGGGATGTTTTTTCCAATCCATGCCGTCCGGCAACACCAGAAAATTTTCCGCCGACAGTTTGATGTATTCGGCGTAACCGCCGTCGCATTCGCGCCCGACATAACCCTTGAAGTTGTCGCACAGCGTTTCACGGTTGATGCGGCACCAGTAGCAGTGCCCGCAGTTGAGATAAAAATACGCGGTGACGGCGTCGCCGGCCTTCAGGCGCGTCACGCCCGCGCCGGTGGCGACGATTTCGCCGGTGATTTCATGGCCGAGGATGCGCGGATAGGCAATCGGCACGCGCCCCGCGCGCGCATGGTGGATGGTCAGTCCCGCCCCGCAGGCCAGCACCCGCGCCACAGCTTCGCCGGGCCCCGGCACCGGATCGGGCACGGTTTCGAGGACCAGCGGCTGGTTCTTCCCCTTCAATAACATCGCTTTCATGCGGATATCCCCCTGATCGCAAATGTTACACCGGATGCGCATACCGCAAGCCCATGGCCGGATGTTTGATGTAAGACAAACCGCGGCGCAGCCGCCTGAGTACCATTAAACGTATCCAGAACAATGGCGCAGGTGCTCCCGGGCCGCGCCGCAAACCTTTTACCGGAGATTTGCAGATGAAAGTCGTTGTCGCTCTTGGCGGCACCGCGCTGGCCAAGCGCGGCGAGCCGCTCAACGTGGAAGTGCAGCGCAGGAACGTCACCCGCGCGGCGGCGGCCATTGCCGCGATCGCGCGCACCCACGAGGTCATCGTCACCCACGGCAGCAGCCCGCAGGTGGGCCTGCTGGCGATGCAGGGCGACGCTTATCCCGGCAGCGATCCCTACCCGCTGGATCTGCTGGGCGCCAGCACCGAAGGCATGATCGGCTACCTGATTGAGCGCGAGCTGCGCAGCGTGCTGCCCACCCGGCATATCGTCACGCTGTTGACGCAGGTCGAAGTCAACCGCGGTGATGCCGCGTTCCGCCATCCTGCCAAGATGATCGGCCCGCCGCTGGATCAGCAGGAAGCCGAACGCCTCGCCGACGCGCACGGCTGGAAAATCGCGCCCGACGGCGCCCATTGGCGGCGCGTAGTGCCTTCACCAGAGCCGCTGCGCTTTCTTGAGTTACCAGCGATCCGGCTGCTGGTCAAGGCCGGCGTGCTGGTGGTGTGCGCGGGCGGCGGCGGCATTCCGGTAACGGTATCGAAAGAAGGCGCCGTGCACGGCGTCGATGCGGTGGTCGACAAGGATCTCGCCGCGGCGCTGCTCGCGCATCAGGTCGGCGCCGACGCGCTGCTGCTGCTGACCGACGTTGACGCGGTGTACCGCAAATGGCATGAGAAAGGCGCCGAGCCGATCCGCGAGACCACCGTGACAGAACTGCGCGCGCTGAATTTTACCGCGGGTTCGATGAAGCCCAAAATCGAGGCGGCGTGCCGCTTCATCGAGTCCGGCGGCAGTTATTCCGGCATCGGCCAGCTTGATGACGCCACGGCCATCCTGCTCGGCCAGCGCGGCACGCTGGTGCGCCGTCCGGGAAGCACGCTCGATTTCACCGCAGGCACCGGCCCGGGCCTGACGCTCGCCTGAGCCGCGGGTACCGCGGCAAAAGCCCGCGGTACCCGCTACAATCCCGCTTCGCTTTTTTGCGGGCAGCACGCGGCGCATGGCCCGTGCGCGTGTCGCCCGTCACGAACCCCGGAAGCCCCTCCCCCGCGCATGGATACGCCCGAACACCGCAGCGACCACATCGTTATCCGCGGTGCGCGCCAGAACAATCTCAAAAATCTGTCGCTGGATCTGCCGCTCAATGAGCTGATCGTCGTCACCGGCGTGTCGGGCAGCGGCAAATCCTCGCTGGTGTTCGACACGCTGTATGCCGAGGGCCAGCGGCGTTATGTCGAAACTTTTTCGCCGTACGCACGCCAGTTCCTCGACCGCCAGGACCGGCCGCAGGTGGACAGCATCGAGGGCATACCGCCGGCCATCGCCATCGATCAGGTCAATCCGGTGCGCACGTCGCGCTCGACGGTCGGCACCATGACGGAACTCAACGATCATCTGAAGCTGCTGTTTGCCCGCGCCGCGCAGTTGTATTGCAAAGGCTGCGGCGCGCGGGTGAAGCGCGACACGCCGCAGATGATTTACGACGTGCTGGTCGCGCGCGCCCGGGCGGCCGGCGATCCGCGGCTGGCGATTGCATTTCCGGTGCCGGTGCCCGCGAATTTCAAGGCCGATGAAGTCAAGGCGCTGCTCGCCGCCCAGGGTTACACGCGCTTCCTGCATGAAGACAAAAATACTTTCGAGGTCGTGCAGGACCGGCTGCGCATGGGCGGCGCCGAACGCGCGCGCGTGATCGAGGCACTGGAGGCCGCGCTGAAAGTCGGTCAGGGCCGCGTCAATGCACATGTAATCACTGACGAAAAAGCATCCCGTCACCCTTCACCCGTCACCCTTCACGCGCCGTGGCGGTTCTCCACGGCGCTCCACTGCGCCGAGTGCGACATCCATTACGCCGAACCCAATCCCAGCCTGTTTTCGTTCAATTCGCCGCTGGGCGCCTGCGACACCTGCCGCGGCTTCGGCCGCATCATCGGCGTCGATTACGGGCTGGTGATTCCGGATGAAACCAAATCGCTGCACGACGGCGCGGTGCGGCCGTGGCAGACGCCGTCGAACAGGGAATGTCAGGACGATCTGATCAATTACGCGAAAAAGCGCGGCATTCCCATCGACACGCCGTGGCGTGAATTGTCGGCGAAGCAAAAACGCTGGGTCATCGACGGCGAGCCGGAATGGGTGAGTTGGCGCAAATCGTGGCCCGGCGTGTGGTACGGCGTGGCGCGGTTTTTCAAATGGCTGGAAACCAAAGCCTACAAGATGCATGTGCGCGTGCTGCTGTCGAAGTACCGCGCTTATACCGAATGCACGGCCTGCGGCGGGGCGCGGCTGAAAACCGATGCGCTGCTGTGGCGGGTCGGCACCGCGGCCAACGCCGACGCGGCATTGGGTCATGGGGAACACCAACGCCCGCGCCATAAACCGCAAAGCGTGAAATTCACCGACGCACAACTCGCCGCGTTGCCGGGGCTGACGCTGCACGACGTGGTGCTGCTGCCGCTGGAGCGCACCAAAACGCTGTTCGATGTGCTGGAACTGCCCCGCCCGCTTGATGAAGCCACCGACATGCTGGTCGGTGAAATCCGCACCCGGCTCAATTATCTGACGCAGGTCGGACTCGGTTATCTGACGCTGGACCGCCAGTCGCGCACGCTGTCCGGCGGTGAAGTGCAGCGCATCAACCTGACCACCGCGCTGGGCACATCACTGGTCAACACGCTGTTTGTGCTCGACGAGCCGTCGATCGGCCTGCATCCGCGCGACATGGGCCGGGTGATCGGCATCATGCACAAACTGCGCGACGCCGGCAATTCGCTGGTGGTGGTGGAGCACGATCCGCAGGTGATGCTCGCCGCGGATCGTATTCTCGACATCGGGCCAGGACCGGGCTCGTGCGGCGGCCACATTGTCGGCTTCGCCACGCCCGCCCGCATCATGGCGACGAAGGATTCGCTCACCGGGCGTTACCTGTCGGGCGAACTGCGCGCGGTTGCGCATGGCGCGACAAATCCGCCGACGAAAAATACGCCGCAACTGCGGCTGCGGGGCGCGGCCGAACACAATCTCAAAAACATCGACGTCGATTTCCCGCTGCAGCGGCTGATCTGCATCACCGGGGTGTCGGGCTCGGGCAAATCGACGCTGGTGCAGGATGTGCTGTACGCGGCGCTGCGCAAGGCGCTGGGCAAACCCACCGAGACGCCGGGCCACCACGACGGATTCTACGGTGCGGATCATGTCAGCGACGCGGTGATGGTCGATCAGTCGTCGATCGGCCGCACCACGCGATCGAACCCGGCGAGTTATGTCGGCGCCTTCGATGCTGTGCGCAGCCGGTTCTCGTCGGCGCCGCTGGCGCAGTCGCGCGGCTACACCGCGGGCACTTTCAGCTTCAATTCGGGCACCGGGCGCTGCCCGACCTGCAGCGGCAACGGTTTCGAACATGTGGAGATGCAGTTTCTGTCGGATGTGTACCTGCGCTGCCCGGATTGCGACGGCCGGCGGTATCGCGCCGAGGTGCTGGAGATCACCGTCGAAGGAAAATCCATCGCCGACGTGCTGGACATGACGGTGGCCGACGCGCTGGCGTTTTTTAACCATGCGCCGGACATCGTGCGCGCGCTGCAGCCGCTGGTCGATGTCGGACTCGATTACCTGAAGCTCGGCCAGCCGGTGCCGACGCTGTCGGGGGGCGAAGCGCAGCGGCTGAAGCTCGCGGGCTTTCTGGCTGAAGCCGCATATGTTGGACGCAATACGGCCGGACGCCATGCGGTCGGTGGCAAAGGCACGCTGTTCCTGTTCGATGAGCCGACTACGGGGCTGCATTTCGACGATGTGCGCAAACTGCTGGGCGCGTGCCGCAAGCTGATTGCCGCCGGCAATTCGCTGATCGTCATTGAGCATAATCTCGATGTCATCCGCGCTGCCGACTGGATCAT
This sequence comes from Betaproteobacteria bacterium, assembly GCA_031404395.1. Taxonomy (GTDB): domain Bacteria; phylum Pseudomonadota; class Gammaproteobacteria; order Burkholderiales; family SG8-41. Next base: position 48 of record JANNHN010000015.1, on the reverse strand, counting down.
CGACCTCGGCCCCGAAGGCGGGGATGCCGGCGGCGCGGTGGTCTGCAC
>JANNHN010000014.1:0-12339 GCA_031404395.1 Betaproteobacteria bacterium | reverse complement strand
GGCCACGTGGTGCAGCACCCCCGGACGCGGCCGGTCGTGGTATTTCCAGTTGCCGAAATTCTTGATCATCAGCGGATGCATGAACTGCATGCCGTCGGGACACCCGCTCTCGATCGGCGTGCGCATCTGCTTCTTTTCCACTGCCGGGGCTACCTGTTGAACCATTGCCATCTCCTCTATTCTGATACTAGGCAGACGCTTGTTGCTTGCCTTCCTGGCGCTTGATCCACTTTTGCGCTTCCTGATCCCAGTCGTCCAGGCGCACATAGGAACTGGTACGCGGATGGCTGATCATGTTGGGATCGACCTCGATGCCGATGCCTTCCAGAAAATTGGCGAGACCGATGCGCTCGATCATTTCGCCACAGCGCTCATGCTCCAAGCCGTTCTCCGCCCAGAAATCAATCACCGTCGCGGCGAGCTGGCGCAGCTTCTCGTAGTCCTCGTCGGTATCCATTTTCATGAACGGCACGATCACGGTGCCCATGGTGTCGCCGATCTTGAGGGTGCGCTTGCCGCCGATGAGCAGCGTGATGCCGCGATCTTTGCCGGGCTTGAGCGCCTTGGTCATGACATTGATGCAATGCATGCACCGCACGCAGCTCTTGTTGTCGATATCGAGCGTGTCATCGTCGTTGAGGGACAGCGCCTTGGTCGGACAGCGGGTGATCACGTTGTCGATCATGTATTTGCGCCCATGGCTCTCGACATAAGCCTTGACCTCCTGCTGGTCGATCCGGATGTCGTCGCGCCAGGTGCCGATCACGGCGAAGTCGGCGCGTTGGATGGAGTTCATGCAGTCGTTCGGGCAGCCCGAGACCTTGAACTTGAACTTGTAAGGCAGCGCAGGGCGGTGCATGTCGTCGATGAAGTTGTTGACCAGCGTGCGGTGGATGCGATGCTCGTTCGTGCACGACTGCTCGCAGCGCGCCGCGCCCACGCATGACATGGCAGTCCGCACGCAGGGACCCGCACCACCCAGATCAAAACCGTATTCGTTGATCTCGTCGAAAAAATGCTGGGTGTTCTCGGTCGTTGAGCCGATGAACATGATGTTGCCGGTCTGGCCGTGAAACGCGATCAACCCAGAGCCCCACTTGCTCCAAGAGCCCGACAACTGGCGCAGCAGCTTGGTAGTGTAGTGATTGCCGGCGGGGGGCTGCACACGCAGTGTGTGAAACTCCTTGGATTCCGGAAACATGCTCGCGACTTCCGAGAAGCGCGGGATAATACCGCCGCCGTAGCCGAACACCGATACCGTGCCGCCTTTCCAGTAACCCAGGCGCGTCTTGTATGAGTGCTCGAGCTGGCCGAGCAGATCCACCATCATGTTATTGTCGTGCGCCAGACGCTTCAGCCCGGTGACAAAACTCGGCCAGGGGCCGCCTTCGAGCTGGTCGAGCATGGGCGTCGGATGAAACGCCTTGGTGGATTTCTTTTCCACCGGCATGTAAGTGCTATGCCGTTCAGGATTCTTGGGTGGTTTCTGCACTTCGGACATTGGTAGGCCTCCAAAAAGATGCGGCAGCAACATCAACACGCAGCGATTACCGCAGTGTAACGACGGACATTTGCGCCCAGTCAGAGGTCATTGGGGATAGCCGGGCGTGCGTCACCCCCCCCTTTGGAGATAGACCAAGCATGGCGATATATAAAAATATCAATAAATTCAATTAGTTAAATCACTCTCCTGTGCCGAGCCGTACCGCGGAGCGGCAGTTCTACTGGCGCCGACTATGCGCTACGTTCTGCCTGCGCAACCCGGCTAATCTCTTGATCATTACCTTGCCAGACATTTTCGAACACCCGTTTACGCCAGATCGTGCGCTGACTTACCCGCGCTGGCGCGAGCATAAACTCGCGCGCTATCCGCGTCGCGCCGAAGACCTGATCGTCGAGGTGCGTGATCCAGGCGACCTCAGCGACAGCGAAGTCGCGGAAATCCAGCGCGTATGCCGTGCAGCGAACATGGCCGTCTATGCCGGCTCGCGCGTCGGCGTTACCGACAAGGACATGGCGCGCCGCCTGGGCATGCGCCTGGGTCTCACCCGCCTGCATGCCAATCCGCTCGCGGATGAGGACGGCATCAGCTCGCTGGAGACGACAGCGGAAAAATCAGCTCTGGGCTTTATTCCCTACTCGAACCGCCGCCTGTTGTGGCATACCGACGGTTATTACAACGCCCAGGATGAACGCATCCATGCGTTCATTCTGCATTGCATGCGGCCCGCCGCTGCGGGCGGCGAGAACCGCCTGCTGGATCCGGAAATCGCCTACATTCTGCTGCGCGATGCCGATCCCGAGTTTGTGAGGGCACTCTCGGCGCCTGATGCGATGACGATTCCCGCGCACGCCCCGAATGGCGTCGAACTGCGGCCGGCGCAGACCGGCCCGGTGTTTTCAGTCAGCGCCGGCGCGCTGCACATGCGCTACACCGCGCGCACCCGCAGCATCGAGTGGCGACCGGACGACACGACGCGTGCCGCGGTGCAATTTCTCAACCGCATTCTCAACGCCGACTCGCCGTATGTATTCTCACTGCGGCTGACCTGCGGGCAAGGCCTGGTCTGCAACAACGTGCTGCACAACCGCAGCGCCTACACCGACGACCCGGCGCCCGGCATGGGGCGGCTTGTTTATCGCGCCCGATATCTGGATCGCATCGCCAAGGGCGCTACGCCCTGACGCGCGGTTCACTAAAAAAGGTCGGCACCCAATGAAGAAATACATCCCCCTCAAGTTCATCAAGGAAGATCCTGCCGTCGGCAACGCTGACAGCAGCGAGGACGCCAAAGAATCGACCGGCATGTTGAAGCGTCTGGTTGCCGATCTGCGTGATCAGCTCGCGGCACTTTCCCCCGACGCTGAAACGCTGCGCCGCGCCGACCTGCTGCTGCAACTCGGCCGCGCCCTCGTGCGGCTGGAGAATCGACAGGAAGCCTGGACCGCAGCACGCGACGCGTTTGACCGGTATCTGCCCGAGCAAGCCTGGGAAGGTGCAGCACAGGCCTGCGACATTCTTTTCCTCTGCGACCAGCCGCTGTCGCTCGCCGCGCTCGGCCAGGGCATCTGGCTGGCCGTCACCTACCCGATCGATCCGGAGCTGAGCGTCGCGCTGCTCCAGCACGTAGTCGATGAAACGCCACCCGATGCCGACGGCGCGGCAGTCGCCGCAGTCACGGCGTACTACCTCGTTGATCTGCGCGCCCAGGGACCGCAGCGCGAGCACCTGCTCATCTACACCAATCAGGTACTCGCCACGGTCGCGCGGCGGCATAGCAATGTTGAAGGCCAGGAAGACTTCAATCGCTGGATCGAAGACATGGAACTGAACGATCCGGGGCTGTTCCTGCCGCGCCTGCGCAATATCGTTGATGTGCTGGTACAGGACGAGTGGTGGTTCGACCGCGAGGCCCTGCAGGCCGCGCTGCCGGTGAATTAAAAGGCCCTCATGGTTCAGGAAGAACAGGTTGGAGAAAAAAAACGTGTCGCCCCGGTGCAAACAGCATCGGGCGATATCGTGGACGCGGTATTCACCATCTCCTGCCGCAGCCTGCCGGTCGATCACGCCTACGCACTGTCCCGTGCCATCCAGGCGGTGCTGCCCTGGTTTGCGACCGAGCCCCATACCGGATTGCATATCATTCGCGCCGCCGAGTCCGGCAGTGGCTGGATGCGCCCGGAAGATCCGCTCACGCTGCTGCATCTGTCACAACGTACCCGACTTGTACTGCGCTTGCCGGAACACTGTCTGGACGCTGCCGCAGCCCTGCTGGGCCAGACCCTGGATATCAACGGTCACTCGCTGCGCGCGGACCGGCTCACCCTGCGACCGCTGTCGCGTATTACCACGCTGATTTCGCACTGCGTCCTGTTGTCCGACTGCAGCAGCGAGTCCGATTTCCGGCTGACCGCTACCGCGCAACTCGACGCACTCGGCATACATCCCCGAGAGATGCTGTGCGGCCTGACGACCTCAATCGCGACTCCGGGGCATACGCTGCAAACCCGCAGCCTGATGCTCGCCGGTCTCACGCGGGAACAATCCGTGCTGCTGCAGCAACGAGGCCTGGGTGCCGAACGCAAGCTCGGCTGCGGCCTGTTCATTCCCCACAAAGATATCGGCGACCTGCGCTCCGGGTCGGATTAAGGACTTTTAACAATCACAGGAGAGGAGACCATGGCATACGAAGTCAATGGCAAGGTGCTTGAAGCAACGGAAAACGGCTATCTGGAATCGCCGGACGACTGGGACAAGGACGTCGCAGAAGTCATCGCGGCCGCGGAGGGAATCACCCTCACCCAGGACCATTGGGACGTGATCGAATACCTGCGCGACGCTTATCTCAACCACAACGGCGAGCAGCCGAACAACCGCGCCATCCTCAAGACCGTGCAGGAAAAATGGGCCGGTCGCAAAGTGGACAATAAAACCCTGTTCGACCTCTATCCGGGCAACCCTTCGAAGCAGGCAGGCAAGATCGCCGGATTGCCGGAGAGCATGCGCAAGGGCGGGTATTAACAAGCCACAAGCGCAAAGCGCGCCTGTCAGTCCATCATTCGTAGTGCTTGTGCCGGGAACGCCGCGCACCGCTGCGCTGCACCACGCCGCCGCGCACCGTGTAGGGCGGGACGAGTTCGAAGCCGCCGTATTTCGGGTTGAGTGGTTTCAGGAAACGGCGCTCACCGTCGATGACGAGCCGGCGGAAAAAAACGTCCCCTGCGTATTCGACAACGACGTACGAGCCGTCGCGCGGCGCATGGCCGGGATCGATGATGATCACGCACCCGTCCGGGAACTCCGGCTCCATGCTGTCGCCCAGCACCCGCAGGGCGTAGGGTTCCAGCGTACTGCAGCTGTTCAGCGCCATCTTGCTTTTTCCTAGGACTGCTCGCCGGAGGGCTTGTTCTTGTAAAAGCGGATCACCTTGTCCCCACCCGCAGACTCATCGGTGAAATGCGGGCGTTTCGCCGTAGTCCGTCCGGCGGCTTGAGCGAGCTCGCGCTCGCGCGCGCTGACCAGCGCGAGGCACTGGCGCAAGTCCTCGATCGTGCCATCCGACAACGGGTGGCGCATGCCATGCGGCGTGGCGGTATCCCTGACGACATTGGCGAGAGTCAGCTTTACCGCCTGCAGGATGCGCTCCTCCACGGAAAGCTCAGGATCATTCATGGTGCGCATCCCGGAAGTTGGTCCATAGGTGAATCAGGTCTCGATAATCTTGCCATTGACGTTGAACAGCGTATTCAGGCCCGCTCATGCAAAACAGACCCACGTGGTGGCGATGTATTTGGCGCCTTTTTCCAGCGTAACGCCACGATGGACGTGAGTCCAGAACGGCGGGAACAGGATCAGCTTGCCCTGCACCGGCCGGATCGAGACGCCTTGCAGCGGAAATTCAGTCTCGCCGCCCGGTCCCGACACGTCGTTAAGGTACCAGATCGCGACCAATTGGCGCTCGCTGAACACCCCCGAACCTGCATCCACGTGCCAATGGTAATACTCTCCGGGCAGAGTGCGCTGCAGGTTATAGCCGATGTCTTTGAAGGAGTTGGCGGCAAAGAACGGGAACTCGCGTGCCAGCTCGTTGAAAGTCGCTACGAGCTGCTGCGACAGAGTGCGGTCGATGTCTCCCCAGTCCTCCCGCCCGCTGATGCGCAGGTCGGTCGAGCGCTTTACATCCGGCGCCTCCTCGCCCGCCTGGCCGACACGGCCGGGATACTGCTGATCGATGCTGGCCTCGAAGCGCCGGATCGCCTCGAGGCACACATCGGCCGGGAGCGCCTGCGCCACCTCATAGATGAAGCTGAAGGGTTTGACCTCGCTGATGCGGATCCGCTCACCGAAAACCGTCATATCACTCAAGCATAGAGTACTTCGGTATTCTGCATCTCACCCGCAGCGTCGATGTCCACCCCGATCGCACCGGGCATGTGCAGCGCGATGTACCCCGCCATCAACAGGGCGGTGGCCTGGTTGTTCTGGGTGATGCTGGTGAGCAGCTTGTCGGCGACGATCTGGCAACGCTGTAACCGGTTCGGCTGAGCCACAAACTCCCGGCTCATCTGCCAGCCTCTGTCCATGTCGCGGTCCAGCCTGGCGTGAAACTCGGCAGCCCCTTGCAACAGCTGCTCCGGCACTTCCACGGCGTATTCCTGCTCGCCGATGATGACTTTGAATCGCATATCACATTCCCGGAACCGTGCTTTTAATATCCCCAGCCTATCCATTATCATAAGCCACCCTCGAACAACTGGAAGCGAAAATCATGAACACTGCGTATTACGAAACCATCGACACCATGCAAAAAAAAGGCGTGGACTCCCAGTACATCAACGGTTGGGCCTGCGGCTTTTTGCACACTCCCAAGCGCGAAGAGCAGCGGCTCAACGAAGCCTATGAAACTGGCTACGCGCACGGCCTGGAAAAAAACGCCGGCGGCTTCGAGTCCTGGATCGGGAAGTAGCCCCGGCAGTACCGGGCTAAGAAACGGCGGAGTCCCTCTCGGCCAGAGTACGCCATTTGGCGGCTTCGACGGCATCACGCTCAACGCCCACACCCTTCTCGTACATCATCGCGAGGGTCGCCTGCGATCCCGCCAATCCCTGATCGGCCGCCAGCCTGAACCATTTGGCGGCTTCCACGGGATCCGCCCTGGTACACTCCCCCTGGAAGTACATGAATCCCAAACCGTGCTGGGCAATGGCAAAACCCTGATCAGCGGCCGCGCGCATCCATTTCACGGCATTGGCGCAGTTTTTCACTACACCCAGCCCGACCTGCGCCATGACCGCGACGCGGTATTGCGCCCGCGGATCACCCTGCTCGGCGAGCGGCCGCAGCAACTGCATCGCCCTGGAGAACTCCTTGGCCTCGAAAGCGGCAATGCCGCTGGCAATTTCCATATCCAATCCTGACATCATTCCCTCCTGCAGTTATAGTACCAGCAATCCTGTCTGTCGAGATTTCAAACCCAGCCGTGGCCATCATCAGCAGCCGTCCTTCGATAGCGCTCGCCAAGACACGCTGGCGCAATAAAGGTGCGCGCACGCTCGCCGAACGCGCCGGCGTGATCGGCGCCAACGTGTGGAAAATCTCAACCGAGATTTTCAAACACATGGAAAAAGAAGGTTTCCGTTTCGGCTCCGACCAGCAGGTAATGACAGTGCTTGGTGAATTTATCACCTTCCTCGTGCAACTCGTCGATCGCGCAGTGCACGGAAAACTGAGCGAGTCCGACCGTACCGAGCTCATTCATGCCATCGCCGAACACCTGGCGGCGACCGTGGCCAACAATCAGCTCGACCTCCGCGGCCCCGGAGAATACCGCAAGCCTTTTATCGATCTGCTCAACGCCCGCTTCGACGAATATTCCCGGTTCGAATACGCCGGCAGCGCACCTGGGTATCCGTGCCTGTGTTTTTTTGCCGCCAAAGTGGCTGAAGCCATGGCAGTCACCGACAACAAATGGGTGATCGAGCAGATGATCGACATTGAAGCCCCGGAGATGGTGCGGCTCATGGGCAAGCTGGTGAGCGATACGACGGAAATCGCGCCGGTTTAAGGAACCTCTGAATAACCTGCTGCGTACCGCAGCAGGTTATTCAGAGGTTCCTTAGAGCGCCTGCGACACCGCAGCGACGCCGAGCATGGCCCCGATAGCTGCCTCACGGTCGGCCGGATTCAGCGCCAGAAGACGCCGCGCCTCGGCAAGCCAATGCGCCTTGCCTGCATGCACGACACGCTCCAGTGCATCCAGGCTGCCGCACCGCAAAAAATCCTCATAAGCCTCAACAGCCTGCGGAAACAACTGGCGCCGCGGCGCATCGAAGGTTGCGAAGTAGAAATGCAACGCCGCCCTGTCGGTGCGCGCGAGCAAGCCCGGCAGCGTCGAAAGACAATCAGCGAGCAGGTCGCGCACCGCACGCACGACGACCTCGGATCGGGTACGCACCACGGATGCCAGCATTTCCTGCCATGCATCACCGAGCAACTTGCCGGCCATCGCCTCGCCAATCTCGTGCAGGATCATGGTTTCCATTTCGTTGTCAGCCATGCGCTGCAGCGCCGTCTCGGTGTCGATCACAAAATCATAGCTCGCCAACGCGCGAGCCATGGCGCCACCCTGCTTGCGCCACTGCCATTCCTCGATCTTCTCCCACAGATAGCGGCGCACCGATTCAAGGCGCACAAAGATGGTTTTTCCCAACAGCATTGCGGGCGGGGCAGCCAGCTCGCGCGCATATTCGCAGGATGAAACCACAATCCTGAAACCGGCGCGCTCCTCGCTGCGCAATAACCGGCCCAGGAAAAATACCGGTTTGTGGAATCTCCCGTAACCGGCGCTGTAAACACAGCCATGCGGCAGCAGCTCACGGTTCGCAGTCTCGGTATCGAATGGATCCAGCATGCCATGCATCAGCGGCAGTGGGGCAAAATCCTCCGCCTCAATTCCATCCCACTGTTGTTCGCGATTCTGGAGCCAGTCGCCCAGCTCGTGTCGGGGCAGGTCTCGCGCAAACGGCAGCTCGTTTTCCCAGCGGTAGAATTCACGCATTTTCAGCAAAAAAGTACACAACCCATAGTCGCCCGCATAGCGCGCATCGGAGATATCGCAATTGCGCTGCACCACGGCTGCGAGCTGAGGAAGATTACGCATCACGGTCGCACATCATAGTAGGTATATACTATTTATTCAGAATAGCATGACTACTCTCGAATATGACCAAGACCCCGAAGCCGACTCCGAAGCGGCCTCCAAAACCGAGCATCATTCTCGACATGAAAGGCGCGGTCTGCCCTGGGCCGTTGCTGGGTGCGAGGAGAATGCTCGACGAGCTGTTCGCGGGCGAAATCATGTTGCTGATTTCCGACTGCCCGGGGACCAAAGACGATCTGGCTGCCTGGCGCAAATACACCGACGTACAGCTCCTGAAGACCGAGAAACTGCGGGAAGGCGGCACCGGTTACTACATCCGCAAAGGCAAGGCCAAGCGCGTTTCTCCGAATGCTGTTCTGGATGTCCGCGGTGCCACTTGCCCGGGCCCGATCGTGGCGGCAAAAAAACTGCTCAATGGCATGAGCAAGGGCGAAGTGCTGGAACTCCTCAGCGACTGTCCGGGCATCCGGGCGGACGTGCGCAGCTGGGCGAAGGCAACGGGCATGCAACTGGTCGATGCCCGTGAAAGCGCGCCCGGCGAACACCAGTTTTATATCCGCAAGCGCTGACGCACTACCAGCGCGCGAACAGAACTCCCCGCTCCGTCTTGCTCGGCATGAGCAGCAGCGGCCGGTCTCCCCCCGAAATGCACTTGCCGTCACGCACGTCGAAAGTCCAACCGTGCTTCGGACATTTCAGATCGCGGCCGTCGAGTGCTTCGAGCGGAATATCTGTGCGTTGGTGCGGGCAGCGGCTGTCATAGACGTTGAGTGTGCCGCGCCCGCGATAAACGAATAGCGCCCGCCCGTCGCATTCGACGCGCGTCGTCTTGCCTGCAGGAAAACTGCGAAGACTGCCGACGCGATGCCAGGTGAGCTCGGCCATCGATTTGAATTCGGCCAAATCCGATTCCAGCAACACATCGACAGCCCACACGATCTTGCTCAGTCCGAGCGTGGGAAATGCCATCAGCATCGCATCGATGATTTCGGTCGATGTCGCACCGTCCTTGAGCGCGCGGCGCACGTACTGCAGCAGCCCCGCTTCGGTCTGGGCGTACACCTTCGTAATCACGGAAATCAGCGATCGGGTCTTGGGATCGAGGTGTTTCCCGGTATCTTTGAGGAATTTAAAATAATGACCCAGCGCCTCGGGGCGTGCCTGAATCAGATAAGTTAATGCTTTGCTCATGGGTCTTTTTCCGGAGCGGCTAAATCCCCGACAACTTCGAATTGGCTGCGGCGAGGCGCTCGACGAGTATGCGCAGGTAAGTCCGGTCCAGGTACAGGCGACAGAGCTCGGAGGCGCGTTCCAGTGTCTTGACGCTGATCTTGATCATGCGCAGATCCGCGGCAACCACCACGTCGGCGGAACGCAGATTGCCGGCCTCGCCCAGATAAGCCATTTCGCCCACGCATTCGCCGGCTGTCAGCAGGCTCAGCAGCCTGAGCTTGCGCATGACCCGCACTTCACCGGAGACAATAATCCCGAAAAAATCGCCGGGATCACCCTCTTTCATGAGCACTTCGCCTTTGGCAACATCCACCCATTCCGAAAAACGCAGCACTTCCCACAACTCAACATCGCCGAACGACTTGAAAAACGACAGCGAGCGCAGGATATTGAATTTTTCAGTGTCGAGTACGCCGTGCTTGGGCAGCGGTGCGCCGGAAGCGATCGCCGCCAGATCGTTGGCGAACTGCTCCCAGCTCATGTAGCGCACGGTCTGGTCACGCGCCATCGCACGGCGCACCACCATGTCCATTGCGGTAGGCACGTCCTGGCGGAATTCCGAGGCCAGCGGCGGATCGGCATTGAGAACCTCGTGCGCCAGCCCGGCAAGGTTGCTGGCGGTAAACGGCATGCGTCCGGTCAGCATCTGAAACATCACCACGCCCAGCGCATAGATATCGGTTTGCAGATTGACCGGTTTGTTGAGGTGCTGCTCCGGCGACATGTACGCAGGGGTGCCGATGCCATCAACCATGGTTCGCGTCGTCAGTTGCAGTGCCGCCGATCCGAAGTCCGTGACCTTGATGTCGGTGTTGTCCTTGACCAGGATATTGGCTGGCTTGATGTCGCGATGAATCACGCCGATCTGTGAAGCAAAATCGAGCGCCCGCGCGCATTTGTAGATCACTTCAATGACATCGCCCAGTGCCAGCAGGTTGTCGGCGCGGGTAAAACGCTGCAACGTGCCGCCAGACACATACTCCATGACGATGTAGGTATTGTCTTCATCCGAGACGGCGTCGTAGATCTGGACAATGTGCGGATGATTGAGTTTCCCCGCCAGCGACGCTTCAGTCAGAAACAGATTGTGCATCAACTTGCCGCGCGCTTCGTCCATCAGGGCGCTCTGCGACACCAGCTTGATTGCCACTTCGCGGGAATTGAACTCGTCACGCGCCAGAAACACCGTACTCGTCGCACCTTCGCCGAGCTTGCGCACGATTTCATACTTGCCGATCTTCTGGACTATTGATTCCGCCATGAGTCTATTCCCTGCCTTCTTTGCCTGATTTCGCCGGTACGATCATGTCCACACCGGAGTCGCCGCGGAAGGCGTGATTAGACCTTGCCGTCTATCGAGCGTCAACAGCGGCCTGCTAACATCCCGTTAACAGGCAATACCGCCTTATCCACCGGACAACTGATTTGACTGCAGGCTGGGAATTCTGGATCGACCGCGGCGGCACGTTCACCGACATCGTCGGCCGGCAGCCCGACGGCCGCATCGTCACGCGCAAACTATTATCGGAGAACCCGTCGCAGTACCGCGACGCTGCGTTGGCGGGCATCCGCGATCTGCTGGGCATCGCGCAGGACGCGGCGATACCGGACGGCATCATCGCCGCAGTACGCATGGGTACCACCGTGGCCACCAATGCGCTGCTCGAACGCAAAGGCGAGCCCACTGCCCTCTTCATCACGCGCGGCTTCGGCGATGCGCTGCGCATTGCCTGGCAGAACCGTCCGCGCATTTTCGACCGCCACATCGTGCTGCCGGAGCTGCTGCACACCGCCGCATGGGAAGTCGATGAGCGCATCGGCGCGCGCGGCGAAATCATTCGCGCTCCGGATCCGGCGGCGCTGCACGCAGGTTTGGCCGAGGCCCGCGCGCGCGGCTTCCGCGCCGTGGCCATTGTATTCATGCACGCTTACCGTTATCCGGCGCATGAACAGCAAGCCGCTGCCATCGCCCGCGACTGCGGCTTCACGCAAATCTCGGTGTCACATGAAACCAGTCCGCTGATGAAACTGGTAGCGCGCGGCGACACCACCGTGGCCGATGCCTACCTGACGCCGGCCCTGCGCCGTTATGTCAATCAGGTGCGCGCGGAACTGCCGGGCACGCGCCTGCTGTTCATGCAATCGAACGGCGGCCTGACCGACGCGGCGCGCTTCCAGGGCAAGGACAGCATCCTGTCGGGACCGGCCGGCGGCATCGTCGGCGCGGTGCGCACTGCGGCCGGCGCCGGGTTCGACCGCATCATCGGCTTCGACATGGGCGGCACCTCGACCGACGTGTCGCATTTCGCCGGGTCCGACGTCACCGCACTGGAGCGCACCTTCGATGCGCAGGTGGCCGGCGTGCGCATGCGCGCGCCGATGCTGTCCATCCACACCGTCGCTGCGGGCGGCGGATCCATATTGCATTTCGACGGCGCGCGACTGC
>JANNHN010000013.1:0-15435 GCA_031404395.1 Betaproteobacteria bacterium | reverse complement strand
GTCAAAAAAGCCACGGATCGCGTCGGCCTGGCCCAGCAATACAACAACCTTGCCGGTCAGGGCGTGCAGCTCGGACTGGTCAAGAAGGATGACGCGTCGATCGAAAGCTATGTCACACGCAAGGCACTCGACGGCCTGTATCTGATGATCGCCGAACAGGAAAAGTCTTTTCGCACCAATCCGGTGGGTGCGGCGAGCGATATCGTCAAAAAAGTGTTCGGTGCGTTGCGCTAGACGCAGCAGCTACGCGATCGCGCAGACAAACTCCTCGAACTTGCCGTTGGCCGCGCGCGGCAGCTCCAGCGGGAAGTACACGAAGCGCAGTTCAAACGGGTAACCCAGCGCGGCGCGGATCACTGCGCCCAGCTCACCCTCCTCCGTCGCGCTCAGCGCGCGGTCGCAGACCAGACGCACTTCGACCGCCTGCAGCGCATGCTGAATCAGCTGGTATTGCCGCACCGGCGCGATCTCGCGGAACCGGTGAAAACCGACCATGGGCCAGTGCATGGTGCCGTCGGGCAGGCGCACCATGTTGCGCAGGCGCCCGGCGATACGCGCCAGTGTCGGCAGCGTACGGCCACAGGCGCAGGGCGTGCCGACGGTCGCGTAGTCACGCAATTCGTAGCGGATCAGCGGCATCGCATAATTGTGCAGGCTGCTGATCACCAGCCGCCCGGTCCCGCCCGGTGCGCACGGTTTGCCCGCGGCATCAAGCACTTCCACCAGCACGCTTTCTGCCATCACGTGATATTGCCCGCTGACGGGGCATTGCAGCGCGATGTAGCCCAGCTCCTGCGAACTGTAAACGTCTTCGATGTTCACGCACAGCGTATCGCGGCACGCGGCACGCAAGGCCGGCGCGACTGTTTCGCCGACGGTCAGCACCGCACGCAGACCCGGCAGCCGTTCCCCCGTCTGCGCGAAATGGGCGAGCAGCGCGGCAAGATTGCTGGGATAAGTCAGCAGGTAACCCGGCGCGTGTTGCCTGAGCCACGCCGCCTGCGCGGCCACATCAGCACTCAGGGTGAGCAGCGCGGAAGGACCCGTCGTGCGCACCGCTTCCGACGCTGCGCCCCAGCTCGGCGCAATCACGCCCTGCGGTGGATCGGCAATGCCCGGCGCCAGCGCGCGGATCGCCGCCAGCTTCAGCGACTGGTCGCGCTGATGCCATGCGTGATCGCGCAGTGTGTTGGCCTGCCACAACAATCCGTCGAGCGCGGTGCGCAGCACCTGCACCGGCTGCCCGGTTGCACCGGAGGTGCGGTTTTCGTGAACGGCGCCGAACTGCGGCGGCACCGCCGCGCTGTGCAGCGCCGGGCCCGCGTCCTGGATGTTGCGGCGGGTCAGCAGCGGCAGCGCCCGCAACCACTCCAGCGTTACGACCTGGCCACTGCGATAACCGGCGGCGTGCAATCGTTCGCGATAAAACGGCACGGTGCAATGCGCGTGATCGATAATCAGCGCCAACTGTCGCAACTGATTTTGCAACAGCACCTCTGCGGACCAGCGCTCAGCCTGTTCGAACTGCTGCAGCAACGACAGCAGTTGCGCGCGGTGCGTCTCTCCGGCAATCGCCGGCCACACCACGCCGGCCGCCGCAGACTTGAACGGTGCGCCCGTCATCTGGGCCGCATGACCAACGTCGGACAACGCTCGCCCAGCTCGTAGTCCGGCGTGTGCGTGGTGACAATATCAAAATCACCCGCCAGCTCGCGCGCTTCGGTCAGCGTCGGAAAGCTGTAGCGCGTATCGACATCGCGATAATTGTTGATGGTATTCACCACCTCCGCCCGCCAGCCCAGGTGCGCAGCCAGTGCGCCGGGATCGGGAACAGCGTGGTGCCACACATTCCAGATATCGCCGAGCCGCACGCCCTCGTCAAGCGGCCCGTGCAGCGCCATCGCCAGCCGCCATTTGAAGATATGGAAATTGCCGATGCGTCTGTGCTGCAGATCATCGATCACGCGCTCCACCGGCTCGGCCATGTCAGGACGGGTGAAATAACGCATCAGCAACAACGCACCGGGGGCAGCGACACGGCGCAGTTCCCGCGCAAACGCGGCGTAACGGTCGAGTCCCACCAGCAGGCTGTAACAGCCGTCGCCGACCAGCAGATGCTGAGTCGCGTCGGGCAACGGCAACCGCAACCAGTCGCCGCAGACCGCAGCGCCCGGTACCGGATCTTTCGGCCAGACGCCGCTGATCATCGGCCGTGAGTGATCGACCGCAGTCAGCCAGGTCTGCTGCGGCCAGCGCATGCCAGCGATTTCCGGCGTCACCCCGCACAGCAGGGCACGCGGCGCCACAACAGCGGCGCACGCGCGCCACCGATGGATCTCGGCCTCCAGCAATCGGATGTCTTCCGGCACGGGTCGCAACGGCGGGCCGATCAGGCTCCATTGCCGCGCATGCTGATTCCAATGATCGGGCTTTGCAGTCATTGATTGATGCGCCGCGCGTATTCTTCAGTGAGCCCTTAGTGCGCCTTATCCCAGTTCAGCCCGGCGCCGACCTCGACCAGCAGCGGCACTGCGAGATCGGCCACACCGGTCATCAGCCGTGCCAGCCCGGTTTTTACCCGGTCCAGTTCGGCGTCCGGCACTTCGAGTACCAGTTCATCGTGCACCTGCATGATCAGCTTTGACTCGAATTTTTCCGCAACCAGCCATTTCTGCACGGCGATCATCGCCAGCTTGATCAGGTCCGCCGCGGTGCCCTGCATGGGCGCATTGATCGCCGCGCGTTCCGCGCCCTGGCGGCGGTTGCCGTTGCTGCTGCGGATTTCCGGCAGCCACAACCGGCGCCCGAACACGGTTTCGACGTAGCCCTTTTCGTGCGCCTGCTCGCGGGTCACGCGCATGTATTCGGCGACGCCCGGATAACGCTGGAAGTAGCGGTCCATGTACTGCTGCGCGGCGGCGCGTTCGAGGTTCAGTTGCCGCGCCAGACCGAACGCCGACATGCCGTAGATCAGCCCGAAGTTGATGACCTTGGCGTAACGCCGCTGCTCGTTGTCCACCACTTTGGGGTCTATGCTGAAAATTTCCGCTGCGGTCGCGCGATGCACGTCCTCGCCCTCGGCAAACGCCCGCAGCAGATTCGCATCCTTCGAAATGTGCGCCATGATGCGCAGCTCGATCTGCGAATAGTCGGCCGAAACAATCACGCAACCCGGCGGCGCAATGAAGGCTTCGCGAATGCGCCGGCCCTCGGCAGTGCGGATGGGAATGTTCTGCAAATTGGGATCGCTGCTGGCGAGCCGCCCGGTGACCGCGGTCGCCTGGCCATAACTGGTATGCACACGGCCGGTGTTGCGGTTAACCATGCCCGGCAACTTGTCGGTATAGGTTAATTTCAATTTGGCGAGCCCGCGGTATTCGAGGATCAGTTTCGGCAGCGGATGATCGAGTGCGAGTTCAGCCAGGGATTCCTCGTCGGTCGAGGGCGCGCCGGTCGGCGTTTTCTTGACCGGTTTCAGACCCTGTTTGTCGAACAGTATTTCCTGGATCTGTTTCGGCGAACTCAGATTAAACGGCTGCCCGGCCTGTTCGTGCGCGCGTTTTTCGATGGCTATCATCTTGCCGCCGAATTCGCCCGACAATTCGGCGAGCAGTTTTTCGTCGAGCAGCACGCCGTTGCGTTCCATCGCATACAACACCGCCATCGCCGGCATTTCGATATCGGCATAAATGTGGTTCAGTTTTTCATCGGCGGCAATGCGCGGGTACTGCGCCTGGTGCAGTTGCAGCGTGATGTCGGCGTCCTCGGCCGCGTATTCGGCGGCGCGTTCGACAGCAACCTGCTCAAAACCGATGCGTTTGGCTCCGGTGCCCGTAACATCGTCATAACTTATTGTTTTTATTGATAAAATTCTCTGCGCCTGGGAATCCATGTCGTGCCGCTGGTGGCTCTCCAGGACATAGGACTCCAGCAACGTGTCATGCGCGATACCGCCAAGACGGATGCCGTAATTGGCAAATATGTGGGCGTCGTACTTGATGTGCTGACCGAGCTTGGCGTGCTGCGCGCTCTGCAGCCAGGGTTTCAGTTTTGCCAGTACTGCATCGCGCGACAACTGCGCCGGCGCACCGGCATACACATGACCGACGGGGATATACGCGGCATGTCCCGGCTCCACCGCCAGCGAAATGCCGACCAGTTCCGCAACCATCACATCCAGGCCGGTGGTTTCGGTATCGACCGCGGTCAGCGCCGCCGCGTCGATGCGCTGGAGCCACGCGTCGAGTGCATCGACGGTCGTCACCATTTCGTAGTGGCGTGGATACTGCGGTGCCGGCGCATGCACTGCCGCGACCGGCGCCTCGCTGACCGCCGCCGGCGCTGATGCAGACACCGATGCGGAAACTGATGCAGGTACTGCGGCAGCGCCGCCATCGAGTTCGCGGCGCCAGGTTCTGAACTCAAACCGCTCAAACAACTCTGCGAGTTTGGCTTTGTCCTGCGGCTGCGGCGCCAGATTCGGGAAATGCATCGGCAGGTCAACATCGCACTTGATGGTCAGCAGAGCGCGCGCCTGCGGCAGCCAGTCCAGCGCTGCACGCAGATTCTCGCCGACCGCGCCGCCGATATCCGCAGCGTTTTTCACGATGGTGTCCAGCGTACCGTACTGCGTCAGCCATTTCACCGCGGTCTTCGGTCCGACCTTGGACACACCCGGCACATTGTCAACACTGTCCCCGACCAGCGTCAGGTAATCGATCATGCGCCCCGGCGGAACGCCGAATTTTTTCTCAACCCCTGCGACATCCAGCGTTTCACCGGACATGGTGTTGACCAGCGTGATCTGCGGGGTCACCAGTTGCGTGATGTCCTTGTCGCCGGTGGAAATCACCACGCGCATGCCGGATTTTTCAGCTTCCCGCGCCAGCGTGCCGATCACGTCATCGGCTTCGACGCCGGCGATTTCCAGCAGCGGCCAGCCCATGGCGACAATGGCTTCTTTCAGCGGATTGATCTGGAGCGCGAGGTCGTCGGGCATCGGCGGGCGATTGGCCTTGTACTCGGCGTACAGATCGTCGCGAAACGTCCTGCCCTTGGCGTCAAACACGCAGGCGCTGTATTCGGCCGGAAAATCCTTGTGCAGCCGGCGCAGCATGTTGAGCACGCCGTAAATGGCGTTGGTCGGCTCGCCGCGGCTGGTGCGCAAATCCCTGATCGCATGAAACGCACGATAGAGATAAGAAGAACCATCAACGAGCAGCAGGGTTTTCATTCGCGGTCCGGATTGATCAGCGTGCAGCGGCGCCGTGTTGCCGCTGCGTGAAGCCGGAATTATCGCAGAGTTCCCGTCACGTTCAGCCCCGCGCCGGCAACGATTTCTGCCTTTCAAAACACCGGGGAAAGCCGGATAATGGAAACCACTGGAGCCCCCGCATGCAACACGTCATCAAACTCATCATCCTTGCCGCAGTAGTCGCCATTGCGCTGCCTTTGGTTGCGCAAAATGCGGTTGCACAAAATGCGCCCGCGCAGAATAAGCCCAACGCGCAGCCGATTCCGGAACCGCCGCCGCCTCCGGCCGGTTTCGAACTTGATCCCGCGCTGGAGCCGCAGGTGACCATCCGCAAACGCGGCGAGGACACCGTCGAGGAATACCGTATTTCCGGCAAGCTCTACATGATCAAGGTCACTCCACCCGGCGGTCGTCCTTATTTCCTGATCGACGAGCGCGGCGACGGCAAGTTCGCCCGCCAGGAATCCCACGATACCGGCCTGCGCCCGCCGATGTGGATCATCCACCAGTTCTGATCAACGCGCTCCAGCATCCGGAGCGCGTAACTGCGCGCAAGCGCCCCTTGCCATGTCCGTTTTCACCACAGTAACCGCTGATGAACTGCGCGCCTGGCTGCGCGGATACACCGTCGGCGACCTGATCGAGCTGCGCGGCATTGCCACCGGCATCGAAAACACCAACTATTTCGTCACCACCACCGGCGGCCGCTATGTGCTGACGCTGTTCGAGAAGCTGACCGCACAGGAACTGCCCTACTACCTGAATCTGATGGCGCATCTTGCCGAGTGCGGCGTGCCCAGTGCGCACCCGGTGGCCAGCCGCGCCGGCAACTATCTCGGCGCACTGAACGGCAGGCCTGCCGCGCTGGTGGCCTGTCTCGAAGGCAGCGATCTGACGGCGCCTGCTGCCGCGCATTGCGCTGCGGTGGGCGCCACCCTCGCGCGCCTGCATCTGGCGGGGCTGTCGTATACCGCGACGATGGACAATCCGCGCGGGCCGAAATGGTGGAATGCGGTGATGCCCGACATCCTGCCCTTCCTGTCCGCGGAGGATGCGGCACTGCTCCAGGAAGAGGTGCGTTTCCAGTCGTCATACCGCTTTTCCGATCTGCCGCGCGGCGTTATCCACGCTGACCTGTTCCGCGACAACGTGCTGTTTGCCGGCGAGCGGGTGGCCGGCGTCATTGATTTCTATTTCGCCTGCACCGACGTATTACTTTACGACGTGGCCATCGCCGTCAACGACTGGTGTATCGCCGCCGACGGCGCGCTGGACGCGGCGCGCACACGCACCTTCCTCGACGCCTATGCCGCAGTGCGCCCGTACACGCCGATTGAGCGCGGCGCCTGGCCGGTGATGCTGCGCGCCGGCGCGTTGCGCTTCTGGGTATCGCGCCTGTACGATTTTCACCTGCCGCGCCCCGGGGAGTTGACCCACGCCAAGGATCCGGCGCATTTCCGCCGCATACTGGCGCTGCGCATCCGTGACGAACACACGCTGCCCGGCCTGATCGCGTGACCGCCGCGGCGCCGGCTCTATAATTCAGCCACAACCGGGAGGAGAAAACCATCATGGACGCACGCAGCGTGGCCGCAGACCGCGGATGGCAATGGATTGTCGAAGGCTTTCGCATGTTTCGCGGGCAACCGCTGGTGTGGATCATGCTGGTAGTCGTCATGTTGGTCATCTGGATCGCCTCCGTCATGATCCCGCTGCTCGGTGCGCTGGCCGTCAACCTGGTGTCGCCGGTGTTTTTTGCCGGAATGATGATGGCCTGCCGTACCGCGGATCAGGGCGGTGAGCCGGAAGTGGGCCAGTTGTTCGGCGCATTCAAGACCCATGCGGCGCCGCTGGTCACCATCGGCGGCATTTATCTCGTCGGCAATATCGTTGCAGCCGGCATCATGCTGGGTGTCGCCGGCGGTGCGGCATTACCCGCGCTGATGGGCAAAGGTGCCACCGATCCGGAAACCGTCATGGCGGCGGTGCGCGGCCTCATGTTCGGATTCGTCGTCGGCATGGCGGTGTTTGTGCCGCTGCTGATGGCGATATGGTTTGCGCCCCTGCTGATCGTATTTGAAAACATGGCGCCGGTCGCTGCGATGAAACTGTCGTTCGCCGCATGCTGGCAGAACATGATGCCGTTTTTGATCTATGGCATCGCCGGACTGGTGCTGATGATTGCCGCTGCTATTCCCCTGATGCTCGGGTTGATCGTGCTGCTGCCGGTGCTGGTGTGCTCGATCTACGCCAGCTACAAGGACGTCTTTCCGCAGGATGCCGGGGCATCCCCGCAGCAGCCCAATCCGCTGCTGTCGTAGCCGCCGGCTCAGACCGGTGTGAGTTTGGCGTACTCCAGCATCAGCCATTTCATGCCGGAGCTTTTGAAATTGACCTGCACGCGCGCCTCCGTGCCGCCGCCCTCGGCATTGACGATCACGCCGGCGCCGAACTTGGCGTGCGTTACCGCCTGACCGATACGCCACGGCGAATCGCGCGACTGCATCACCGGTGCGGTTGACGGGCCGCGGTTGGTGGTGCGTGCCGCGCCGTAATGCGGCTGGCCCTGCCGCGCATAGCCGGATGCCTGTGCCGGCGCCTGCCGTATGTGATTCACGCGCTGCAGCAACGCCTCCGGCAGTTCGCGGAAAAACCGCGACGGCACGTTGTAACGCGTCTGGCCATGCAGCATGCGGCTTTGCGCCAGCAGCAGATAAAGCCGGCGGCGCGCGCGCGTCAGCGCCACGTACATCAGCCGCCGTTCTTCTTCGACGCCTTCCGCCTCGGTCATGCTGTTCTCATGCGGGAACAGCCCCTCTTCCAATCCGGTGATGAACACCGCATGAAACTCCAGCCCTTTGGCGGAATGCACGGTCATCAATTGCAGCGCATCGGCGCCCGCCGCGGCCTGGTGCTCGCCGGCTTCCAGTGCAGCGTGGGCGAGGAACGCCGTTAGATCATTCATCCCTTCGGGCGGAGCCTCTTCGCCCGCCCCGTTTATCGTTTCCGGCGGTGCGCCTTCAGCGGGAATCTGCGTCGCGCGCTCATCGACATATACCGCCGCGGCGTTGACCAGTTCGTCGAGGTTCTCGATGCGGTCGGCGCCTTCCTTCTCGTTGCGGTAATGCGCCTTCAACCCGCTGTGTTCGATGACATGACCGATGACTTCCGGCAGTGGCAGCCCCGCGGTCGCGCTGCGCATCGCCTCAATGAGTTTCACAAAAGCAGCAATGCTGGATGCGGCCTTGCCCGACAGCGTATTGGCACAGGCTGCTGCCCACAGACTCATGCCGGTCTCGCGCGCCATACCCTGCAATTGTTCCAGACTGCGGTTGCCGATGCCGCGCGTCGGAAAATTGATGATGCGCAACAATGCGCCGTCATCTTCCTGATTGGCGACCAGGCGCAGATAGGCCAGTGCATGCTTGATTTCCTGACGCTCGAAAAACCGTAACCCGCCATAGACGCGATACGGCATGCCGGCGCTGAACAAGGCATGTTCGATCACCCGCGACTGTGCGTTCGAACGGTAGAGCACCGCCATGTTCACCAGATTCACGCCCTCGTTGCGCAGCGTGCGCACCTCCTCGACCACGTAGGCGGCCTCTTCAAAATCGGACGCGGCTTCGAACACCCGCAGTGGCTCGCCACTGGTTTCGTCGGTCCACAGGCTTTTGCCCAGACGTTTGCGGTTATGCGCGATCAGCGCGTTGGCGGCGTCGAGGATGTTGCCGTGCGAGCGGTAGTTCTGTTCGAGCTTGATGACGGTATCGATGTGAAAATCGCGCTGCAGATCCTGCATGTTGGCGGTCGAGGCGCCGCGCCAGCCGTAGATTGACTGATCGTCATCACCCACGGCAAAAATCGCATTCTGCTGCCCGGCCAGCAATTGCAGCCAGCGGTACTGCAGGCGGTTGGTGTCCTGGAATTCATCGACGAGGATGTGACGGAAGCGGCTGACATAGTGTTCGCGCAGTCCTTCGTTGCGCGACAGCAATTCGTACGAACGCAGCAGCAGTTCGGCGAAATCGACCACGCCTTCGCGCTGGCACTGGCGGTCGTATTCGGCGTAGAACTCCACCATGCGCCGTGAAAAATCGTCAAAAGGCTCGACCTTGTCGGCGCGTTTGCCCTCTTCCTTTTGCGCCGCGATGAACCACTGCGCCTGGCGCGGCGGATAACGTTCCTCGTCGATATTCATCGCCTTCATCAGGCGCTTGACCAGCGCGAGCTGATCCTGAGTGTCGAGAATCTGGAACAGCTGCGGCAGCCCGGCCTCGCGGTAATGCGCGCGCAGCATGCGATTGCACAACCCGTGAAAGGTGCCGACCCACATGCCGCGGGTGTTGATCGGCAGCATGGCCGACAGGCGGGTCATCATCTCCTTCGCCGCCTTGTTGGTGAAGGTGACGGCCAGCAGATTCATCGGGCTCAACTGCCCGGTCTGGATCAGCCACGCCATGCGCGTGGTCAGCACGCGCGTCTTGCCGCTGCCGGCGCCGGCGAGAATCAGCGCGGACTGGTGCGGCAGCGTGACGGCTTCGAGTTGCGGGTCGTTAAGGCCGGAGAGAAAAACGGGAGGCGCGGGCGTGGCGGGGATCGCAGGCGTGGCTGGGGTCATTGCGTGTGGCAGATTCACCGCCGTGATTATACGCGCGGCCCTGTTGCGGAAGGCGGAGCAAAATTGGATGCGGATATAATCACGCCTTTCCCAATCCCTTGATTTCCCGCCCAATCAGCATCATGCAGCAAAAATACAATCCGCAGGTCATCGAGCGCGACGCGCAGAAATTCTGGGATGACGCGCAAACCTTTCGCGCCGTCGAAAGCGGCAACAAACCCAAGTATTACTGTCTGTCGATGTTCCCGTACCCGTCCGGGAAACTGCACATGGGCCATGTGCGCAATTACACCATCGGCGATGTGCTGACGCGTTACCACCGCATGAAAGGCTACAACGTGCTGCAGCCCATGGGCTGGGACGCGTTCGGCCTGCCGGCGGAAAACGCGGCAATGGCCAACGGCGTGCCGCCGGCGCAGTGGACTTACGACAACATCGCCTACATGCGGAGTCAGCTGAAGTCGCTGGGCTTCGCCATCGACTGGAGCCGCGAGTTCGCCACCTGCAAACCGGAGTACTACCGCTGGAACCAGTGGCTGTTCCTGCGCATGCTGGAAAAGGGCGTCGCCTACAAAAAGACGCAGGTCGTCAATTGGGATCCGGTGGATCAAACCGTGCTCGCCAACGAGCAGGTCATCGACGGCAAGGGCTGGCGCACCGGCGCCGTCGTCGAGAAACGCGAAATCCCCGGCTACTACCTCGCCATCACCCAATACGCCGATGAACTGCTGGCAGCGCTCGACACGCTGCCGGGCTGGCCGGAACGCGTGAAGGCGATGCAGGCGAATTGGATCGGCAAGAGTTATGGCGTACGCTTCGCGTTCCCATACGAATTACCCGCCGCGCTCAGCGGCGACACGAATCTCCCCTCCCCCGGAGGGGGAGGGGAAAAAGGTCTGTTGTGGGTGTTCACCACCCGCGCCGACACCATCATGGGCGTTACCTTCGTCGCCGTCGCCGCCGAACATCCGCTGGCCGCGCGTGCGGCAAAAAATAATTCCAAACTCGCAGCTTTCGTCGCTGAATGCAAACGCGGCCCGGTGATGGAAGCCGACATGGCGACCATGGAAAAAAAGGGACTGCCGACGGGCATTTTTGTCGAGCATCCGCTGAGCGGCGACAAAATCGAAGTCTGGGTCGGCAATTACGTACTGATGGGTTATGGCGAAGGCGCGGTGATGGCGGTGCCGGCGCATGACGAGCGGGATTTCCATTTTGCCAAACAGTACGGATTGCCGATCAAGCAGGTCATCGATGTTGCCGGCCAGCCATTTTCGACCGACGCATGGCAGGAATGGTACGCCGACAAAGAGCGGGGCGTATGCAAAAACTCTAATAAATACAATGGGTTAAAATATTCCGCCGCAGTGGATGCGATCGCCGCTGACCTCGCCGCAAAAAACCTCGGCGAAAAGCAGGTGCTGTACCGCCTGCGCGACTGGGGCGTTTCGCGCCAGCGTTACTGGGGCTGCCCGATACCGATCATTCATTGCGCGGGCTGCGGCGACGTGCCGGTGCCGGATAAGGATTTGCCGGTGGTGCTGCCCGAAGACTGTGTGCCCGACGGCAGCGGCAATCCGCTGCTCAAACGCGCCGACTTCGTCAATTGCGCCTGTCCGAAGTGCGGCAAACCGGCGCAGCGCGAAACCGACACCATGGACACCTTTGTCGATTCGTCCTGGTACTACCTGCGCTACGCCTGCGCCGACAACGCCACCGCCATGGTCGATGAACGCGTCAACTACTGGCTGCCCGCCGACCAGTACATCGGCGGCATCGAGCACGCCATCCTGCACCTGCTCTACTCGCGCTTCTGGAGCAAGGTCATGCGCGACCTGAAACTGGTCAAGCTCGACGAGCCGTTCAGAAACCTGCTGACGCAGGGCATGGTGTTGAACGAAATCTTCTTCCGCAAGCCGGCCCTTCCCGCCTTCGGCCCCCTCGCTACGCTCTCCCCAACCCTTCCCCCGGAGGGGGAAGGGAGCGTCGAGAACCCCGCCCGAGCGGGGATTCCGATGGGAACGGGCCGCATCACTTACTACAACCCCGCGGATGTCGATATCACGGTCGATGCCCAGGGCAACCGCAGCGGCGCCGTGCTGCGCGCCGACGGCCGGCCGGTCGAATCCGGCGGCATCGGCACCATGTCCAAGTCCAGGAACAACGGCGTCGATCCGCAGGCGCTGATCGAGAGCTACGGCGCCGACATCGCGCGCTTTTACATGATGTTCACCGCGCCGCCGGAACAGACGCTGGAATGGTCCGACGCCAGCGTCGAGGGCGCGTCACGCTTCCTGCGCCGCGTGTGGACTTTTTCCGCTGAACACGAAAGCGAAATCAAGATCGGCATGGATCGTATTGATCTCTCAAAAATAAATTGGTCAAAGGTTCCGGCATCACACAAGAGCTGCCGTAAAGATATTCACGCTATATTGAAACAAGCAAATTACGATCTGAGCAGGCATCAGTTCAACACTGTTGCATCGGCTTGTATGAAGTTGCTGAATATTCTGGAAAAAATCCCCGGAATGATCGAAGCCAATCCGGTGCACGACCCTGCCGAATCGACTATTGCTGCGAATGGGATAACTGCCGAAGGCATCTCCATCCTGCTGCGCGTGCTCTCACCCATCGCACCGCACATCACCCACCAGTTGTGGCGCGATCTCGGCTACGGCGAGGACATCCTCGCCGCACCGTGGCCGGAGCCCGATGCCGTAGCGCTGATCGAAGACGAAATCGAACTGGTGGTGCAGGTCAACGGCAAAAAACGCGGTGACGTGCGTGTGCCGCGCGACGCCGACAAGTCCGCCATTGAAGCGCTGGTGCTGGCGCATGCCGAAGTGCAGAAATTCGTCGCCGGCCAGCCCGTGAAAAAAATCGTCATCGTGCCGGGGCGATTGGTGAACGTGGTAATCTGAAACGGCATGAAAACACTGCCCCTCCTCTGCTGCGCCCTGCTCTGCACCCTGCTGTCCGGTTGCGGCTTCCAGTTGCGCGGCGCGGCAAACCTGCCCTTTGACACGCTGTATGTACAGGCGCCGACGGGCTCGCAGTTTGCTGTCCAGTTCAGGCGCGTGGTGATTGCGGGCAGCAGCACCCGCGTCGTCAACACCGCGAAGGAAGCCGCCGCCACGCTGGTCGTGGTCACCGAGCTGCGCGAGAAAAACATCCTGTCGCTGTCGGGCGGCGGCCGCGTGCGCGAATTCCAGTTACGCTACCGGCTCTCGTACCGGATGCTCGACAAGAACGCCGTCGAAATCCTGCCGATCGCCGAAATCGCGCTGACCCGCGATTTTTCGTTCAACGATCAGGACACGCTGTCCAAGGAATCGGAAGAAGCCCTGCTGTTCCGCGACATGCAAAACGATGCCGTGCAGCAACTGGTGCGGCGGCTGCAGGTCGTGCGCCTGACGCCGGTATCGTAAGTCGCCGCGTTCTGCGTTAGGATTGCATCCCAACGATGCGCCTGCCTTCCGAACAACTCGCCGCCCACCTCGCGCGGGAACTCAAACCCCTCTACACGGTATTCGGCAACGAACCCCTGCTCGCGCTCGAAGCCAGCGACCGCATCCGCGCCAAAGCGCGCACTGCGGGTTATACCGAACGCGAAGTGCTGACCGTCGATTCCGGATTCAAATGGAATCAACTCGCGCTCGCCGGCAATTCGCAATCGCTGTTCGCGACACAAAAGCTGCTCGAACTGCGCATCCCCACCGGCAAGCCCGGTAAGGAAGGCGGCGAAGCGCTGCAGTCCTATTGCCAATCGCTGCCGCCGGACACCGTGACGCTGGTGTACGTGCCCGACCTCGACTGGCGCAACCAGAAATCCGCCTGGTTCGAAACACTGGAGCGCACCGGCATCGCTGTCGAAGCCAAAGCCGTGCTGCGCAGGGCGCTGCCGCAATGGGTTGCCGGCAGGCTCAAGGATCAACAGCAGGAAGCCGATGCGGCGACGCTGGATTTCATTGCCGACCGCGTCGAGGGCAATTTGCTGGCGGCGCATCAGGAAGTGCAGAAACTGGCGCTGTTGTTCCCCGCCGGCCCCATCAACTTTGATCAGGTGCGCGAAGCCGTGCTCGACGTCGCGCGCTACGACGTGTTCAACCTCGGCGAAATCATGCTCGAAGGCGACCCGCTGCGCGTCTCACGCGTGCTCGACGGCCTCAAGGGCGAAGGCACCGCGGCGCCGCTGGTGCTGTGGTCGCTTGCCGAGGAAATCCGCGCCATCGGCAAAATCCTCACCGGCGTCAACGCCGGCAAACCGGCGTCGATGATGCTGCGCGAAGCGCGCATCTGGGGGCCGGCGCACCAGGGCGCCATGCAGAACAACCTGCGGCGCTTCACGCTGGCGCAGGTCACCGAAGCCCTGCGCCACGCCGCGGTCATCGACCGCATCGTCAAGGGCCTGATCCGCGGCGACGCATGGGATGAACTGCTGCAACTCGCGCTGCGGTTTGCGCGGAACAATCCGGGCGTTGTCAAGGCGCAGCCCGCGCGGCGCGCGGCACCGGCGGCGTTTGCGGCGCATCCGGCGTTGTTCTGATTCTTTTCGTTCCCAAAATAAAATCAACATCAACATCAACTTCGCCGGGGGTAGCCCGGCGAACTTGGTTTTAAGCCTTTAATCATCCCCCGCGACGGGCATAAAGGCGTATCCCGCCTGCTAGAATCCCGATATGGATGTCCAAACCTACATGCTCGGCATCGGCAAAGCCGCCCGCACGGCATCGCGCGCGATGGCGGTTGCCGACAGCAATGCCAAAAACAAGGCGCTGACGGAGATGGCGCAGGTGATCGAGCGCGCGGCGAAAGTGCTGCTGCACGAAAATGCCCGCGATGTCGAAGCCGCCAAGTCAAAAAATCTCGATGCTGCCGCCATCGACCGGCTGACGCTGACGCCGGCCCGCATCGAAGCCATGGCCGACGGCCTGCGCCAGATCGCCGCGCTGCCGGATCCCATTGGCGAAATCACCGGACTCAAATATCGCCCGACCGGCATTCAGGTCGGTCAGATGCGCGTGCCGCTGGGCGTGATCGGCATCATTTATGAATCGCGGCCGAACGTGACCGCCGACGCGGCGGGGCTGTGTCTGAAATCCGGCAACGCGGCGATTTTGCGCGGCGGTTCGGAAGCATTGCATACCAACCAGGCCATCGCTGCCTGCGTACATCAGGGATTGAAAGCTGCGGGGCTGCCGGAAACTGCGATACAGGTCATCGAGATTACCGATCGCGCTGCGGTCGGCGAACTGATCACCATGCACGACTATGTCGATATCATCGTGCCGCGCGGCGGCAAAAGCCTGATCGAGCGGCTGATGCGGGAATCGCGCATCCCGATGATCAAGCACCTGCACGGCGTGTGCCATGTCTATATCGACGACAAGGCGGATTTCGACAAGGCGCTGCGCATCGCCGACAACGCGAAAACGCAACGCCTGGGCACCTGCAACACCATGGAAACGCTGCTGGTGGCGCGCGGCATCGCGGACAAAATCCTGCCGCCGCTGTGCAAAATCTACGCCGACAAAAAAATCGAACTGCGCGGCGACGACGC
>JANNHN010000012.1:0-2985 GCA_031404395.1 Betaproteobacteria bacterium | reverse complement strand
TCGAACTTCTTGATCTCCATCTTCTCGGTCATCGTGCGCTTGTTCTTGGTCGTGGTGTAGAAATGGCCGGTGCCGGCGCTGGATTCAAGTTTGATTTTTTCACGCATTGTTTTATCCGTCCTTAGATGTTCATGCCCTGCTCACGCAGGTCGGCGATCACGACATCAATACCCTTGCGGTCGATGGTGCGCAGACCGGCATTCGACACGCGCAGGCTGACCCAGCGGTTTTCGCTCTCGACCCAGAACCGGCGCTTGTGCAGGTTGGGCAGAAAACGGCGTTTCGTTTTGTTGTTGGCATGGGAAACATTGTTCCCGGTCATCGGTTTTTTGCCGGTGACGTCGCAGACCCGAGGCATGGCAGTGCTCCGCAAATTCTGAAAAGGGCGAATCATACACTGCAACCGCTGCCCACCTCAACCCGTGAGCACCCCCGGCCACTACCGGACTAAAAACAATAAATTCAATAAAAACAAATAGTTACAGTAATCCACGCTCAGCGAACGACAACGCGCCGTCGCCGGCAATGACGAAATGGTCAAGCACCCGCACATCCACCAGCGCCAGCGCCTGTTTCAGCGCCACGGTCAGCGCCTCGTCGGCGCGGCTGGGTTCGGCTACACCCGAGGGATGATTGTGAGCAAAGATCACTGCGGCGGCATTGTGATGCAGTGCGCGTTTGACCACTTCGCGCGGATACACGCTGGTCTGGGTCAGCGTGCCGCGGAATAATTCTTCAGAGGCCACCACGCGATGCTGCGCATCGAGGAACACCGCGATAAAAACCTCGTGCGGCCGGCCGTGCAGCGTCAGCCGCAGATAATCACGCACGGTCTGCGGCGCCGACAACACCGATCCCGCATCGAGTTTTTCGCGCAGCGTGCGCCGCGCGATTTCCAGCACCGCCTGCAGTTGCGCATACTTGGCCGGGCCCAGCCCTGGCTCGGCACAAAAGGATTCGTTGGTGGCAGCGGCCAGTGCCGACAGCGAGCCGAAGCGCGTCAGTTGCGTGCGCGCCAGCTCCACCGCGCTTTTGCCCTTGACGCCGGTACGCAGGAAAATCGCCACCAATTCCGCATCCGACAGACTCTGCGGCCCTTTGGCCAGCAGTTTCTCGCGAGGACGGTCGTCCAGCGGCCAGTCGGTGATTGCCATGATCGGATTGCTCCAAGTGGGTGAATGATGAACGCGCCGGCCAGCCTCCGGTTTACCCGCCCCCGAATTTGCAGTTACACTGGCCGTCCCTTGCAGCGGAAAGCGCTACGTGCCTGATATGCAAAGTAAAAATGAGCATAAAAACGAACGTCCGAAGATCCTGCTCGGCCTGACCGGCGGCATCGCTGCCTACAAGGCTGCCGAGCTCGTACGCCGGCTGGGCGATCGCGGTATTGACGTGCATGTGGTGATGACCCAGGCGGCCTGCGGTTTCATCACGCCGGCGACGCTGCAGGCGCTGTCGGGCAATCCGGTGTACACCGACATGTGGGACGGGCGCATTTCGAATGCGATGGCGCACATCGAACTGACCCGCGACAAGCAGCTGATCGTCGTCGCGCCCGCCACTGCGGATTTCCTCGCCAAAGCAGCCCTCGGTCTCGCCGACGATTTGTTGTCCACGTTATGCCTCGCGCGCGACTGCCCGCTGATCGTCGCGCCGGCGATGAACCGGCAGATGTGGGAACACCCGGCAACGCAAAGGAACATTTCACAACTGCAGCGCGACGGCGTAACCATATTCGGCCCCGACGCGGGCGACCAGGCCTGCGGCGAGACGGGCATGGGCCGCATGCTCGAAGCCGATGATCTCGCCGATGCAATCAATGCCTTCATCGCGCCGAAATTGCTGTCCGGCAAGCACGTGCTGATGACTGCCGGGCCGACCTTCGAACCGATCGACGCCGTGCGCGGCATTACCAACCGCAGCTCCGGCAAAATGGGTTATGCGCTGGCGCGCGCGGCGATTGCCGCCGGCGCCGAAGTCACGCTGGTATCCGGGCCGACCAGCCTCGCACTGCCGGTCGGCGCAACAGTCGCCCGCGTACAAACGGCTGCGGAAATGTTCAAAGCCGTCAAGAAACACGCTGCGAAAGCCGACATTTTCATCGGCGTCGCCGCAGTCGCCGATTACCGCATCAGCGCGCCACGCAAGCACAAGATCAAGAAAACCGACAAAGTCCAGTTGCAATTGAGCCTTGTACCCAATCCCGACATTCTCGGCTGGATCGCGGCGCGACCCAAACCGCCGTTCTGCGTCGGCTTTGCTGCCGAAAGCCGTAACCTCGATCGCTACGCCGATGAGAAACGCCGGCGCAAGAAGGTGCCGCTGATGATCGCCAACCTCGCACAGGAAGCGATCGGCGCCGACGACAACGAAGTGTCTCTGCTCGATGATCGCGGCACGCATCGCCTGCCACGCGCGTCCAAGGACATCGTCGCGCGGCAGATCATCAGCCACATCGCTGCGCTTTGCGGCGCTTCGCGCCGCAAAGCACGGTGAAGGGGGGAAGGAGTGAAGTTGTGAATGGGGCACCCCATTCCACAACATGCTCTTGCCCCTTCACCCCTTTACTCCTTCACCGCTCTCATGCAATCCATCGACGTCAAAATCCTCGACGCGCGGCTGCGCGACCAGTTGCCGCAGTATGCAACCCCCGGCGCGGCCGGACTGGATTTGCGCGCCTGCCTGGATCAACCGCTGACGCTGCACCCCGGTCAGACCGAACTGATCCCCACCGGCATGGCCATCCACATCGCCGATCCCGGTCTTGCAGCAATTATCCTGCCACGCTCCGGCCTCGGCCACAAACACGGCATCGTGCTCGGCAATCTGGTCGGCCTGATCGATTCCGACTATCAGGGACAACTCTTTGTATCCACCTGGAACCGCAGCAACGCGGCGTTCACCATCAACCCGCTGGAACGCCTGGCACAACTGGTGGTCGTACCCGTCGTGCAGGTCGCCTTCAATATCGTCGATGATTTCACC
>JANNHN010000011.1:0-9447 GCA_031404395.1 Betaproteobacteria bacterium | reverse complement strand
GCTTCTTCAAGTATCCGTGCGTCGTCGAGCAGGCGCTGCGCGTCGTCTTCCGCCCTGCCCTGCACCCGGTAGCCGCCCAACTGATGCACCGACTGCGGTGTCAGCCCGAGGTGACCGCACACCGGTATGCCACGCTCGGTCAGGAACGAAATTGTCTCGAGCATCGGCCGGCCGCCTTCGATTTTCACCATCTGCGCGCCTGCCGCCATGATTTCAGCCGCATTGCGGAACGCGTCCTGCGGACTGACCTGAAAAGTACCGAACGGCATGTCGCCGATGATAAAAGCGCGTTTGGCGCCGCGCGCCACGCAGGCCGTGTGATACACCATGTCGCGCAACGTTACCGGCAATGTCGATTCATGCCCCTGCAACACATTGCCCAGCGAATCGCCGATCAGCAGCGTGTCGAGGCCCGCCGCTTCGAGCAGCGCCGCGAAGCTGGCGTCGTAGCAGGTGAGCATGGTGATTTTCTCGCCCTCCCGCATCATCTTGTGCAGCGTGCTCAACGTAATACGCATGGGTTACCCCTTAACTTCCCAGACTGAAGAACTCGCGCGGACCGCGCATGGCATTGACCCGCTGCAACAATAAATCAAAATCTGCAGAAGAATCAACGAAGTTGAGATTTTCCGAATTAACGATCAACAGCGGCGCTGCCTCGTAATGATGAAAAAAACGCGCATAGGCGTCGGCGAGCCGCACCAGATAATCGTCGGATATGGTCTTTTCATAGGCGGCTGCACGCTGCCGCACCCGCCCGATCAGCGTCTCGGCGCCGGCCTGCAGGTAAATGACCAGATCGGGCGACGGCGCCTGGGGCTTGAGGTGGCCGAAAATCTGCCGGTACAGCGCCAACTCATCATCATTAAGCGTCAATTGCGCGAACAGCGGGTCTTTTTCGATCATGAAATCGGCCACCGTCACGCCGCCAAACAGGTCGGACTGCGCCAGATCGCGCACCTGGTTGATACGCTGGAACAGGAAAAACAGTTGTGCGGACAAGGCGTAGCGCGCGGCATCGCGGTAGAAACCCGGCAGGAACGGATTGGCGCCGGGATCCTCGAACAGCGTCGCCGCACCGAGATGCCCGGCAAGCCGCCGTGCCAGCGTGGTCTTGCCCGATCCGATGGGGCCCTCGACCACCACGTAGCGGTACTTCGCGGCCAGCTTCATGCCGCCCGTCCGTATTCTTCGGCGAGCCTCATCCCGCCCGTCCACATTTTGTGGTGGCGAGCTTCATGCCGCCGTCCCTATAATGCGCTGCAATTGCGCGACGCTGGCCGCATCCACCTGCGCGGCCAGTTCACGCACCGTGCCGCGGCCCGGCACCTGCGCCTCGGGCGCGATTTCCGCCAACGGCACCATGACGAATGCGCGCTCAAGCATGCGCGCGTGCGGTATCGTCAGCCCGTGCTCCTGTATGACCACATCGCCATAGAGCACGATATCGAGATCCAGCGTACGCGGCGCATTGGGGAAATCGCGGACCCGGCCATGCACACGTTCGATGGCCAGCAGCGCATCGAGCAGCGCGTGAGGATCAAGCGCTGTTTCGATGACTGCCACCGCATTAATGAAATCCGGCTGATTGGCGTAACCCACGGGCGCGCTGCGGTACAGCGACGATCTTGCAACAAGGCGGGTATCCGGCAGCGCAGCGAGCGCGGCAAATGCCGACTCGATCTGGCGCAACGGCTCGCCGATATTGGCGCCCAGCGCGATGCAGGCGACGGTTCGCCGCGCAGCCATGCGCATCACTCCGCAGCGGGTGCCGGGGTTCCGCCGGATTTGCGGCGACGGCGCTTGCGGCGTTTTTTTGCGGACCCGCTGTCGGCCATCAGCATGGCAGCGCGCGCGTCGGCATCGGCATTCTGGAAACTCGTCCACCAGTCACCCAGCGCGACCTCAACCTCGCCGCTCTCGCAGCGCAGCAGCAGAAAATCGTAGGCCGCACGGAAGCGCGGATGTTCAAGCAACCGGAACGGGCGCTGTCCGCCGCGCTGTTCGAAGCGCGATTGCAATGCCCACAATTCTTTCATGTCCGCCGTGTAGCGGCGCGGAATGGCGATCTGTTTGGTTTGTTTTTCGAGCACCTGCTCCATGGCTTCATACAGCGCCGGCACCGGCGGCACGCCGCGGGCTTCGGTTTTTTTCCACGCTGCCAGCACTTCATGCCAGGTCAGCGCGGCGAACAGGAATGCCGGCGACACCGTCTTGTCGGCACGAATGCGCGCATCGGTATTCTTCAGCGCCAGCATGACAAAGCGCTCACCCAGCGGCTGCTCAAGAATTACATCGAGCAGCGGCAGCACGCCGTGATGCAGCCCCTCCTTGCGCAAGCGTTTGACGCATTCCGCGGCATGTCCGGACAGCAACAGCTTGAGCATTTCGTCGAACAACCGCGACGCCGGCACGTTGGCGAGCAGTTCTGCGAGCGCCTTGATCGGCTTCCGGGTAGCCGCGTCGATCTCCAGGCCGCAGGCGGCGGCAAAACGTACGGCGCGCAGCATCCGCACCGGATCCTCGCGGTAACGCTGCGCGGGCTCACCGATCATGCGCAGTCGTTTGCGCTTCAGGTCGGCAACGCCGCCGTGGTAATCCCACACCTGCTGGCGGGCCGGGTCGTAGAACAGCGCGTTGATGGTGAAATCGCGGCGCGTCGCATCCTGCGCCTGGTCGCCCCACACGTTGTCGCGCAGCAGGCGGCCGTGCTCATCCTCAACGCTGCCGGCATTGGCTTCGGCCGCGGGGCCGCGGAAGGTGGAAACCTCGACCATGTCGCGCCCGCACAGCACATGCACGATGCGGAAGCGGCGGCCGATCACCCGCGAGCGACGGAAAATACCGCGCACTTCCTCGGGCGTCGCATTGGTGGCGACGTCAAAATCCTTGGGATCGCGGCCGAGTATCAGGTCGCGCACCGCGCCGCCAACGACAAACGCGGCGTAACCCGCCTCCTGCAGCGCATCACAGGTGCGCAGCGCGCAACTACCGATGCGGTCGCGGGTGATGCCGTGTTCGTCCACGGCGATGATCCGCGGCTTGGCCGATTTGAACATGCGGCCCGAAAATACGTGGCCGAGGAACTTGGTGATCATGCGGGATTATCAGGAATTGTCAGTCAGCGCTGTGGGGGAAACAGCCGTGCGCTGCAGCAGAGGAAAACCGCGCGATTATACATGCGCACCCGCAGCCACCCTCCGCGACCCACGCGACTCAACCAAGGCTCAGCACCGGCCAGCCGCGCGTCACAGCCTGCGCGCGCAGGGCCGCGTCAGGATCCACCGCCACCGGATGGGTGACTCGCTCCAGCAGCGGCAGATCATTATGGGAATCGCTGTAAAATGTTGATTTTATTAATGTTTTTATGCTTTCACCGTGCCCGGCCAGCCACGCTTCTAGACGTTCGACCTTGCCCTCGCGGAAACAAGGCGTGCCCTGCACGCCACCGGTGAACTCGCCATTGCGCATCTCGGGTTCGGTGGCGATCAGATGCTCAATGCCGAAGGCCCGCGCAATCGGCGCTGTGACAAAACTGTTGGTCGCGGTAATGATGACGCGCACTTCATCGCGGTGGCGTTCGACCAGCGCGCGCGCCGAATCGCGCAGCATCGGCTGGATGCGTTCAGTCATGAATTCAGCATGCCAGGCATCGAGCACCGCGCGCGGATGGCGCGACAGCGGCTTCAACTGGAAATCGAGAAATTCGCGGATATCGAGCCTGCCTGCCTTGTACTGATCGTAGAACGCCTGGTTGCGCGCCTCATAGACTTCGCGATCGAGCACGCCGCGGTCGATCAGGAACTGCGCCCATTCAAAATCGCTGTCCCCGGCGAGCAGTGTGTTGTCGAGATCAAACAAGGCCAGAATCATCGTGTCGCGTCCGGTTATTGAAACACTATACAAGTCGGGCTACGCCCCCTTGTTATATCCCCCACTTCAGGGGAAGTACTGATCAAGGAAACTCTGAACAAGTGGATTCCGCTCATGGTTCGACAAGCTCACCACGAACGGAATCAACAACTTGCCGTTCGTCCTGAGCCTGTCGAAGGACTTGTTCAGGGTTTCCCTAAGTGAAACACTTAATCAGCGCTTCCCTATTGTCATTGTGCAGGTTGTTGTGCAGCCTGCAGCAGGTCGCGCGCCAGCGGCACGGTAACCGGCCGTTTCTGTTCCAGCGAGCGCCGGTCGAGCATGTCGATCAAGGCGCGCAGCGTGCGCAGATCGCGCGGCGCCCGCGCCAGCACGTAATCCAGCACTTCCGCCGGCAACGTAAAGCCGCGCGCAGCAGCGTAATCGCGCATGGCCACCCGGCGCGCCTCTTCACTCAGCGCATGCACCTCGTACACCAGACCTGAAGCGAGCCGCGTCAGCAGATCCGCGCGCAACGGCAGACGCGCCGGTGGCACGTCGCCCGTCACCAGCAACGCCCCGCTGCTATCCTTTAACTCATTGAATAAATTGAATAATTCAATCTGCGCCGACGGGGAAAGACGCTGTACGTCATCGACGCAAACCAGGGCGTCGGCAGCGATGCCGGTCATCGCATCATTCGGTGCAATCGCGTGCGCTGACCGATCCGCATCACGCGCGACCTGCAGCACCGCACGCAGCAAATGGGTGCGACCGCTGCCTGCGCCGCCCCACAAATAAATGAAGCGCTCGCCGCTGGCAACACCGAAACCGCGCAGTGCAGCAAGCACTTCGGCATTGTCTCCGGCAATGAAATTGGCGAGCGTCGGCACAGGCGCCGGCGCCAGCTCCAGCGCAAGCTGTCTCATGCCCCGTATCTCATTCCCCCGCACCTCATTCCCGGCATCTCATTCACGGTACATGCCGCTCGCGAGGTAATCGCGGCGCAGATGCCGCGCCCACACCAGCAATGCGGCGCTCACCGGCAGCGCCAGCAGCACGCCGAAGAAACCGAACAGGCTGCCGAACGCCAGCAGCGCGAAAATGACGGCGACCGGATGCAAACCAATGCGGTCACCGACCAGCCACGGCACCAGCACATAGCCTTCGAGCAGGTTGCCGGCGACAAACACGCCCCACACCCAGCCCAGTTGCGACAGATCCTGAAACTGCAGCGCGCCCGTCAGCGTCGCCAGCACCACGCCGGTAATAACGCCGAGATACGGCACGAAAGTGACCAGTCCGGCGAGCATGCCCACCGACAACGCAAAATCGAGACCCGCGGCCCACAACCCGACGGTATAGAACATCCCCATGCACAGCATCACCAGCAATTGACCGCGCAGGAATTGCCCGAGCACTGCATCAATTTCGCGGGCAACCACGTTCACGCGGTCATGCCAGCGCCGCGGCACCAGCGCGTCGATTCCGGCGACGATGGCGTTCCAGTCGCGCAAGAAATAAAACAGCACTACCGGCACCAGCACCAGTGTCACCACGAATCCGATGACGGCCAGTCCGCCGGTCTTCAGCGAGGGCAGCAGTTTCACCGCAAAATCGCGGATCTCCGCCATGTGCTCGGCGACCCATTCGCGCACCATGCCCGTCTCCAATTGCACGCCGAGCCATTGTTCCAGTCGCGGCGCCACCGCGGTTCTCAGCCAATCCACATACACCGGCGCCTGGTCGGCAATGGCGCGCACCTGGCGGATCAACAGCGGCAGTACCACCACCAGCACCATCAGCAACGCCACCACCAGCAGGATCAACACCAGCGTCACTGCCAGTGTGCGCGGCACACGGCGCCGGACCATGCGCCCGACCAGCGGATTACAGATATAGGCAAGGATGGCGGCGAACAGGAACGGCGTCAGGATGGGACTGAGCAGATAGATGACGGCAATCGCCAGCGCCGCCGCAGCCAGCCAGCGCCAGAGGTGATACGGATCGCGACCGTGGGCATCCATTTAAGATAAAATTCGCAGCGGCTGCGTAGCCATGGGAGCGCTTGTCATGAGAGTGCTTATTTTAGCAGGGCGTCCGGTCGCGCTCCGCGAAAATACCGACGCAACGCACCGACGCAAATTAGGTTCCGACACCGCAAGGATTTCCTTGAAACGCAAAACCGCACCCCGCACAGGCATGACTTATCGCGACGCCGGCGTTGACATCGATGCCGGCGACGCTCTCGTTGATCGCATCAAGCCCTACGCCCGGCGCACGCTGCGCCCCGGCGTGATGGCCGGTATCGGCGGCTTCGGCGCGCTGTTCGCGGTGCCGCGCGGCTATCGCGAGCCGGTGCTGGTCTCCGGCACCGACGGCGTCGGCACCAAACTCAAGTTCGCTTTTGAATGGCAGCGCCACGACACCATCGGCATTGATCTCGTTGCAATGAGCGTCAACGACATTCTGACGCTGGGTGCGGAGCCGCTGTTTTTCCTGGATTACTACGCCTGCGGCAAACTCAAGGTTGCCGATGCGGCCCAGGTGGTCAAGGGCATTGCCGCCGGCTGCGAAATGGCCGGCTGCGCGCTGATCGGCGGTGAGACCGCTGAAATGCCCGGCATGTATCCCCCGGGAGAATACGATCTCGCCGGCTTTGCCGTCGGCGTCGTCGAGAAAAAACGCATCATCGACGGCCGCAGCATCCGCGCCGGCGACGTCATCCTCGGTCTCGCCAGCAACGGCGCGCATTCCAACGGCTACTCGCTGATCCGCCGCATCATTGCGGGCAGCGGCGTCAAGCTGTCGGCGAAGCTGGGGGGCCGCGCGTTAAAAGACCTGATCCTGGCACCCACGCGGATTTACGTGAAACCCGTGCTGAAACTGATGAAACAGGTAACAGTCAAAGGACTCGCCCACATCACCGGCGGCGGACTGGTGGACAACGTGCCGCGCGTGTTGCCGGCAACACTGACCGCGGAACTGCAGCGCGACGCCTGGCCCATGCCGCCGCTGTTCCGCTGGCTGCAGGAACAGGGCAATGTGGCGGATGACGAAATGCACCGCGTATTCAATTGCGGCATCGGCATGGTGGTGATCGTCGCCGAACGCGACGCCAGCCGCGCACAGGCGCTGCTGACCCGCGCCGGGGAACGCGTGTGGCGCATCGGCACCGTGCGTCGCCGGCGCCGCGGTGAACCGCAAACGCTGGTACTGTAGAGGAGCTGTTCTGAAGCGCATCGTCATACTGATTTCGGGGCGCGGCAGCAACATGGAAGCGCTGCTGAAGGCAGCGCTGCCGGCGCAGATCTGCGCGGTCATCAGCAACGACCCGGCAGCCAAGGGGCTGCAGACCGCGGCGCGGCACGGCGTAACCACCATGGTCATCGACCATCGCCTGCATGCGCAGCGCGCAGAGTTTGATGCGGCGCTGATGCTGGCCATCGACGCACAGCGCCCCGACCTCGTCGTGCTGGCCGGATTCATGCGCATACTGACCGACGACTTCGTCAATCATTACCGCGGCCGCATGATCAACATCCATCCCTCGCTGCTGCCGTCATTTCCGGGCCTGCATACCCACCGCCAGGCGCTCGCCGCGGGCGTGCGCGTACACGGCTGCACCGTGCATTTTGTGACGCCGCAACTCGATCATGGTCCGATCATCATGCAGGCTGCGGTGCCGGTGCTGGCTGGCGATGACGAGGCCACGCTCGCCGCGCGGGTGCTGGCCGAAGAACACCGCATCTATCCGCAGGCGATGCGCTGGCTGTGCGCCGACCACGTCGCGCTGGCCGCCGACGGCACTGTGCGCATATCCGGTGCGCACGCCGCAACTGGCGCACCGCTCTCCCCGGCACCCGATGTTTAAAGTACTGGCCATGCTGACCTTGTTGCTCGCCGGCGTGCCGCTGCAGGCTGCTGCGGCGCTGCCGCAGGCAGTCAGCGCCGACTACAACGTGACGCTGAACGGCATGCCGGTCGCCGTCATGCACGAGACTTTTGAATCACGCGACGGCCGCTACCAGATCGTCAGCGAGACCCGCGCGAAGGGCATACTGGCACTGGCGCAGCGCCGACCCGGACGCGTCACCAGCACCGGCGATC
Organism: Betaproteobacteria bacterium; assembly: GCA_031404395.1. Classification (GTDB taxonomy): domain Bacteria; phylum Pseudomonadota; class Gammaproteobacteria; order Burkholderiales; family SG8-41. The sequence goes on along the minus strand of JANNHN010000011.1, from coordinate 1,485 downwards.
TGGGCAGTAAAGGCCTGCGCCCAAAAACATTTGACGGCACCCGCGGCAACAACGATGCGCGGCGCGTGCATGCCAAGTTCGACTGGCAGGCGCGCACCCTGACCCTTGCCCACGACGGCAATACCGAGACCATCGGGTTACCGGTAGGCACACAGGACCGGCTGTCGGTGATGTACCAGTTTCTGTTTCTCGATCCTGCAAAGCTCGACGGCCTGGCGCTCACCCTGACCAACGGCCGCAAGCTTGATCACTATATTTACGGAATCGGCACGGATACCGCGATTGATACGCCGCTCGGCCGCCTGCAGGTGGTGCATCTGGTCAAGCGCCATGCCGCGGGCGAAACCGCCACCGAAATCTGGCTGGCGCGCGAGCACCGGATGATGCCGGTGAAAATACGCATCATCGAAGACGACGGCGCCCGCTACGAGCAGATCATCGCCCGTCTCGAACTACAATGAGCGCCATGAACAAACGATCCGCATCCACGCGCCTGCTGGCCGCAGCCGGTTTTTCGCTCGTTGCGCACGCCATGCTGATTTCCGGATCCTGGCTGACGCTGCCGGTAGCGGAGCCGGCATTGCCGCCGCTGACCGCGCGGCTCGAACCGTTGCCCCCTCCGGCGCAAACCGACCCGCCGCAGCGTGTCGCACCACCCAAACGCATCGCCTCTGCGCCGCAAACTGCACCGCTCGTTCCTGCGTTCATTCCCGATGCCCCGGCACAGACCGCCGAAGTGCCGGAGGCTGCTCCCGCCCCGGTTGCGCCGCCGGTGGTCATCGCCAGTACCGCACCGACCACGTTCACGTTACCCGATACGCCGCCACTGCCGAGTTTCCCGCGCAAGGGCCGCATCACCTACCTGTTGACCATGGGTGCGGACCAGACACCCGTCGGCCGCACGGTGCAAACCTGGGAATTCGAAGGCGACCGCTACCGACTCAGCAGCCAGTCGGAAAGCACAGGTCTGATCGAACTGTTCCGGCCGCACCGCTATCACTACCTGAGCCAGGGCACGCTGTCGGACCAGGGCCTGCGCCCGGAGCGGTTTCTGGCGAGCATCAAACGCGGCAGCCGCACCGAGGAAGCACTGGCAGTGTTCGACTGGAACGAACGCCGCGCGCACCTCGGCCGCGTGCCGCAGCAGACCACCGTGGCACTGCCTGCCGGCAGCCAGGACGTCATCAGCTTCATGTATCAGTTGGCGCTGGCGCCTCCGGCGGCCGGCCGCATCCACCTGCCGTTCACGCGCGGATCCCGGCTGGAAACCGTCAGCTTCGACGTGCTGCCTGAAGAAACCATAGATACGCCGCTCGGTCGCCTGCGCACCGTGCCGGTGGTACAGGCACGCACCGCGGACAACGAGAGCCTCGCGGTCTGGCTGGCCGCTGATTACCGCCATCTGCCGGTACGCATCCGCTTTTTCAATCGTGACGGCGAACTCTCCGGCGAACAACTGGTCAGCGAAATCCGGGTCGGCAACGA
>JANNHN010000010.1:0-6883 GCA_031404395.1 Betaproteobacteria bacterium | reverse complement strand
GCAGCGGCTGATGCAGGTCTTCCGGCAACAACACATAGCGCCCCAGTTTTGCAATCTCCGGCGACAACGCCAGCGAGTACGCAAAAATGCCGCCTTGCGTCGAGCCGCTGGTCGCGAACTGTGCGGCCTGCGACACGTTTTCGCCGAGCACCAGCCTGCCCTGCAGCGCGTCCCACAGACCCAGCTTGCGCAGCGCCTGCTCGGCGGCGCGGCCGTACGGCGCGTGATCGGGATTGGCGATGGCGAAACGGCGGATCTGCCTGCCGGCAACAGCAGCTTTCAGTCCCGCAGCTTTTTCATCAACGTGCAGTGGCGAGCCCTGTGGCGCAAACAACACAATGCGCCCGGTCGCGTACAGCACGCCGCGGTCTTCCGTTTTACCCGCCTGCTGCAGACGAAATACAAAATCCTCATCCGCCGACAGAAACAGCTGGAACGGCGCGCCCTGCCCGATCTGGCGGAAATAATTGCCTGATGACCCAAACGACAAGCGCACTTCTTTTTTTGTCTCCGCACGGAAACGCACAGCAATGGCTTCCAGTGCGAACTGCAGATCGGAAGCTGCGGCGATTGCGGGACTGTCCATGATTGGCTGTGCTGCGCTGGCCGGCAGTGCAAAGCATAAATATATTAATATAAACAATAAGTTACGGTATCTCATCCGAGTGTACCCAGCGGCAGGCAGACATTGCGCGTCACCGCATTACCAAGACTCACCGCAGTGATCGCAACCGCGACACCATACAGTTGCCGCAGATTTTCTGCTGTCATCACTTTGGCCGGAGCACCGCTGGCCATCAAGCGCCCCTCATGCAGCATCGCCACCCGATCCGCGCACAGAAAGGCATGATCCGGATCGTGCGTGGACAGCAGCACGCCGATGCCTTCGGCGGCCAGCGCGCGAATGCGTTCCAGCACGCGCACCTGATTGCCAAAATCGAGGTTCGCCGTCGGCTCGTCCATGATCACGATGCGCGCGTCCTGTGCCAGCGCGCGTGCAATCAAAACGAGTTGGCGTTCGCCGCCGGAGATTTGCGTATAGATTGCGTCAGTCAGATGCGCGATGCCCATGCGCCGGATCGCGTCGAGTGCAGCCGCATAATCGCGTGCGGACGGCGCGGCGAACAGGCCCATATGCGCGGTGCGTCCCATCAGCACGACTTCCCGTACCGTGTACGGAAAAAATGCGCCGTGCGCCTGCGGCACGTAGCTGATTTGCCGCGCAACCGCGTCACGCGCCAGCGTGCGCGCATCGCGGCCGTTGATCAGCACTGTGCCTTCCTGCGGTGGCAGCAGGCCGAGCAGCGTCTTGAACAGCGTGGTCTTGCCGCTGCCGTTGGGTCCGAGCAGGCACAGCACTTCGCCCGCGTTCAATTCAAGCGTAACGCCGCTGCCGACCCTGCGGCTGCCATAGCCGAAGCCGAGGTCGCGCGCGGCCAGTGTCACAGCCACTCCCTTCACTGCCATCCCCTCATTGCCATCCTCTTCTCGCGGTGGCGAGCTGCCACAGAAACAGCGGCGTGCCGACAAAAGCCGTCAGCACGCCCAATGGAATTTCAATATTGGCAATCGTCCGTGCCAGCGTATCGACGGCAACGAGGAAGCCCGCGCCCAGCAACACCGAGACCGGCAGCAACCGGGAAAAATCCGGCCCGGTCAGCAGCCGTGCGAAATGCGGAATCACCAATCCGATCCAGCCAATGACGCCGGAAATCGCCACCGCCGCGGAAGTCATCAATGTCGCGCCGACAATTACTGCGAAACGGATACGGGCAGTCGACACACCCAGCGCCCGCGCCTCCTCGTCGTCCAGTGACAGCACGTTGATGCGCCACCGCAGCAGCCACAGCGGCAGCAGGCCTGCCAGCATCAGCGGTGCAGCGATCCACAGGTCGCGCGCGTCCGTTGAGGCCAGGCTGCCCAACAGCCAGAAAGTGATCGCCGGCAACTGGTTATAAGGGTCGGCGAGGTATTTCATCAACGCTACGCAGGCGCCCAGCAGCGAGCCCAGCACCACGCCGGCCAGTACCAGCACCAGCAATGGATCGTGGCCGCGCACGGCTTTTGCCACGAGGTAAACCATGCCGACGGCGGCCAGGCCGCCGGCAAATGCCATGGACTGGATGGCGACGACGCCCAGCGATAGGAAGATGCCCAGCACCGCGCCCACCGCGGCGCCCGCCGACACGCCGAGGATGTCGGGCGACACCAGCGGGTTGCGGAACAGGCTTTGATACGCCGCGCCTGCCGAGGCTAGCGCAGCGCCGACCAGCAGCGCGGCAATCACCCGCGGCCCGCGGATCTGCAGAACGACGGTTTCCAGTGTTGGATCCAATCCGTGCGGCGCGCCGCCCGCCCACGTCCAGAGCACATGCAGAAGATCAGTGAATGCGACCGGATAACGGCCAACCGAGAATGCGATCGCGACGATGCTGACAACGCCGGCGGCCGCAGCCAGCAGCAACAGTGGTTGCCGCGCAGTCATTGCAGTGCGGGTGTCGGGTTCAGCGCCCGATAAGGAACAAGTCCGCTGCGATCGCGCAAGATGAAAAACCGATGTTCGGGAAAGGCGTCAGGATACAGCACGCGGGTCCATGCATGCGTCACCCGTCACAGCCGCAGCCAGCCGCGGCGCGCGATGTACAGCAGCAGGATGCCAAACAGAAAGGCAATGCCGACGTTCCACGTTGCCAGCGCAGCCGTACCCAGCGTGACGAAGCGTTCGCCCTTGTCGCGGGCCAAATCGCAGGAGCCCAACGCGAGTTGCAGGCCGGCGAGGAACAGCATGACACCCAGCGCCGGTTGCGGAAACAGCCGCAGCAGCACCGCCAGCGAATCGCTGAACCCCAGCGCCAGCACGATCAGCATCAGACCGAGGATCACCGGTGCGCCGCCGCTGCGCGCGCCGAAACTGACCTGAGCCGCCATGCCGCCGGCGCCGTGGCACATCGGCACCGCACCGATGAAACTGCCCAACGTATTCATGATGCCGGTAGACACAGCCATCTGCCGTTCCGTGACCGGCCGCTGCGGAAATGCCTTGTTGTTGAATTCCACCGACGCCAGCACCGCGTTGCCCAGCGTCAGCGGCACTTGCGGCAAAGCCAGCATCACGACTCCGGTGAACACCGCCGTCCAGGACAGATTCGCGAACGGCCATTCCGGCGACACCAACCCCGGTCGGGTGGCAACCAGTGCAGTGGACACCGAGGGATCGGTGAGCATAGCCCACACCACACCACTGATGAGGATCAGCAGCATGGCGACGATGGCCTTGCGCGCCAGCAGCAGGATGGTGAGCAGCAGCAACGGCGCGGCGAACCAGACCGCCGTTGCCATCATCTGCGTGCCCTGCAGCATGAACGCGAAACCGAGGCCCAGCGTGATGCCGGTGATCACCGGGCGACCAACCCAGCGCACGACCCGCTCTGCCGCACCGGTGATACCGAGCAGCAGCCAGATCACGCCCGTCGCCAGCGCGGCCACCGCGACGGCTTCCGGGGTCACTATCGCCGTCTGCGCAGCGCCGGCGATCGATACTGCGCCGATGGCTTTCATCGGCTGCACCGCCAGCGGCGTGCGGAAATAGAGGCCGGTCGCCACCAGCGCGGCGCCAAAACCCAGCAGCATGCCGGCCGGTGCAACGCCGACGACGGTCACATAAGCCAGCAGGAAGGGCACCAGCGTGCCGAGGTCGCCGAACGCGCCGGACCATTCGCGGCTGTCGAAGCGCAGCCCGGTCGCATCCGGCGCGGACTTCAGAATTTCGGTTTGTTCATTCGCCATCAGCCACCTCTCCGCAAGCGGCCATGCTACCGCATGACCGGCCCGCGGTGAATTTGGCGAATCGGGTCAGCGTTTGGCGTTCGGGAAAAACAGCTGTTCGGTGCCGATCTTGTAACCGGCGATGACTTTCTGGCCTTCCGCAGAAACGACCCAGTCAACAAACGACTGTCCCAAGTCTTTTTTCACGTGGGCGTGTTTGGCCGGATTCACCAGCATGATGCCGTACTGGTTGAACAACCGCTGGTCACCCTCGACGACGATGACCAGATCAGCGCGGTTCCTGAACGACAGCCAGGTGCCGCGATCGGTGAAGGCATACGCATTCATCGCCGAAGTGGTATTCAGCGTCGGTCCCATGCCGGAGCCGGTCTCGCGGTACCAGCTGCCCTTGCCGCCCGCCGGATCGACGCCGGCGGTTTTCCACAGCCGCAGTTCGGCGGCATGCGTGCCGCTCTTGTCGCCGCGTGAGGTGAACGGTGCTTTGGCTGCAGCAATTTTCTGGTAGGCCGCGACGATATCCTTGCCGCCGGCGATTTTTGCGGGATCGGTTTTGGGGCCGACCAGCACGAAGTCGTTGTACATGACTTCAAAACGCCGCACGCCGAATCCATCTGCAACGAATTTTTCTTCCGCCACCTGGTCATGCACGAACACCACGTCGGCATCGCCGCGGCGGCCCATGTCCAGCGCCTGGCCGGTGCCCTGCGCCACCACGCGCACCTGGATACCGGTTTTTTTTCTCGAACACCGGCAGCATGTGCTTGAACAGCCCGGACTGTTCGGTCGATGTGGTCGATGCCACGGTAATGAATTTCTGCTGCGCCCAGGCCACCGGCCCCTGCAGCAGACCTAACAACGCCAACGCCAGCAGCGCTCCCCGCATTACTGCCCCCTGACTCATTGCCATGGTAATTCTCCTTTGATGAAAGCCGCCGCTTCCATTGACGCGGGTTCCCTGAAAAACCGGTCGATGGGCGTGTGCTCCATCAGCCGGCCGTCGCTCATGAACAGGATTTCGTCGCCGAGCCGGCGTGCCTGTCCCAGATTGTGCGTGGTCATGATGATCTTGGCGCCGGACGCATGAATGGCATTGATGATGTTCTCGATGTCGTGCGTCGATGCCGGATCGAGATTGGCGGTCGGCTCGTCGAGGAACAGCACATCGGGTCCCAGCGCCCAGGCCCGCGCCAGCGCGAGGCGCTGCTGCTCGCCGCCCGACAGCACGCGCGCGGCGCGCGCCGCGTGCTGCGCGAGGCCGACGACTTCCAGCACATCCATCGCGCGGAGTTCGCATTCCCTGCGCGATTTGCCGGCCAGCTTCAGGCCGTACATCACGTTGGCCAGCGCCGAACGGCGCAGCATCACCGGCCGCTGGAACACCATGGCCTGGCGCCGGCGCACATCGCCGCTTTTTGCACCATTGATTGCGCCATGCCAGACGATGCGACCGGCGGTAGGCTGCAGCAAGCCGTGGCACAGCCGCATCAGCACGCTTTTGCCGGCGCCATTGGGCCCCAGGATGATCGTGCGCGGCCCGGCTTCGATGCGTGTCGTAATGCCATGAATGATGGCGGTGTCGCCTGCGGCAAACGATACGGCGTCAAGTTCCAGCGGCAGCATGGTCAGCCATATTTCCGCAGCGCCGCCTCGCGGATCACTGCGGCCAGCGCGTTGAGCAGCAGCACCAGCCCGATCAGCACGATGCCCAGACCCAGCGCCAGCGGCAGATCGCCCTTGCTGGTTTCCAGCGCGATGGCCGTGGTCATGACCCGCGTCACGCCGTCGATGTTGCCGCCGACGATCATCACCGCGCCGACTTCCGCCGCGGCGCGGCCGAAACCGGCCAGCACGATGGTCAGTAGCGAGAATCGCGTATCCCAGATCAGTGTCATTGCCGCGGTCAGCCGCCTTGCCCCCAGCGAGCGCAACTGCTCGTCGTATTCGCGCCAGGCATCTTCGATGGTCTGGCGCGACAGCGCAGCGATGATCGGGGTAATCAGCACGGTCTGCGCAATGATCATGGCCTGCGGCGTGAACAGGATGCCGAGCCCGCCCAGCGGCCCGGCGCGCGACAGCAGCAGGTAGACCAGCAGGCCGACGACCACCGGCGGCAGGCCCATCAGTGCATTGAGCAATACGATGAGGGTCTGGCGGCCGGGAAAACGCCCGACGGCGATGGCCGCGCCCAGCGGCAGACCGATCAGCGTGGCAAGCACCACCGCGCTGATGCTGATTTGCAGGCTCAGTCCGACGACCTGCGCCAGTTCAGCGTCGAATCCGGCGAGCAGTCGCCAGGCTGCACTGAACGCCTCCCCAAGACTATTCATGCAATACCTTGCAATACTTGAAAGTTATTGATTTTATTGGTATAAAAATAGTTCACAATATGCAATATAAAACATATCCATGAAGATTTCCGGGGAAGTACGCTGGACCATTGAAGGCCTGACGATGGAGCCGCGGCTGGTGATGTTGCTGGAATCGATCGCCCGGCTCGGCAGCCTGCAGGCCGCGGCCAAAACCACGGGACTGTCCTATCGCCACGCCTGGGGCTTGCTCGAAGCAGCCGCCAATGAACTGGGTGAGCCGCTGGTGGTACCGCAGCAAGGCCGGGGCACGCAGCTCTCGCCGCTGGCCGAACGCCTGCTGGCCGGACTGGTCGACGCCAGCGGTCCGCTGGCCGCGGCGATCTGCGAGGCTGAAACCCGGTTGCGCGCAACGCTGGATACCGTCGTGCTTTCCGGTCCGGCCAAGGCCGTCGTGGTGCATGCCAGCCACGACCTCGCGCTCGCCGGGCTGCGCGACCTGATGCAAGGCGACAAAGTCACGCCGCTGGAACTGCATTTCCATGGCAGCCTTGATTGCCTCGCCGCACTGCGCCGCAAGCAATGCGATATCGCCGGATTTCATCTGCCGATCATGCCGGAGACCAGCGTGCTGGCGGCGCAGTTGCGGCCATGGTTGCGTATGAAATCGCTGCGCGTGGCACGCCTGTTTAACCGCACCCAGGGTCTGATGGTCGCCACGGGTAATCCGAAAAAACTCTCCGCCATCACCGATCTCGCGCGCAAGGGCGTGCGTTTCGTCAACCGGCAGC
>JANNHN010000009.1:0-8553 GCA_031404395.1 Betaproteobacteria bacterium | reverse complement strand
GAGATCGTGGAGACGTTGCTGCAGCGCCAGACCAGCGCGGTGCCCAGCCCGTTCAAGGTCAGCTACAAGGGCCGCGCCCTGAGGGTAATCGCCGCCACGATCCACGCCAAGGATGGGACGCCGATCGGGTCGGCCGCGCTGTTGCGCGACATCACACCCGTCACGGGGAGCTAGTGTAGTGCGTCAAACAGATTCGAGTTCCATCATTTAAGACGCACTACACTAGATATCCTGAAAGCATTGCCGGTGCAGTACTTGCGCATTGACGGCGAAATCACGTACGACCTGGCTGGCGAACCGGGAAAACTGCATGCTCCGCGTCATGTGGATTAAAGGTGTCGTGGATTAAAGGTGTCGGAGTGGATTTCTTTTCGGAATAAAAGGTATCGCGCTCCGAATCCTGCCCGTTACCCTTTGATCGGCTTCACGCTCCCGCAATCATTCCCCAGAAACTTGCCCTGCGCATCCATGGTCATCTGTTCCGGCTTGCCTTTCGCCTGGCTCGTCATTTTCATTTTCATGGTGTAGGACTCGGCGCTGTGTACGGTGACTTCGCCTTCGCCGGTGGACGGCGGTTTGGCGCAGGTGAATTTGAACTTGGTGGTGTTGCCGCTTTTCTGCATCTGTTCCTGCTTGCAGTCACCCTGGTGCTGGGCTGGCGCTTCGTTGCGGGCGGCCATTTCCTTGGTGATGCAGATGCGGGTGGCCATGCCGCCACCCGCGCCGGGGGCCATGTTGACGCCTTGCTGCGCCATCATTTTTTCCATTTGCTTGCGCTGCTCCGGCGGCATTGAGGCCATCTGCTTTTGCATTTGTTCCTGCGCGGCGGCCATTTTCGCGCCCGTGTCGCCGCTGCCGCCCATTTTGTTGGTGATTTCCCACAGGCCGGGTTTCATGGTCTGCGCTGCGGCCGGTGTCGCCATCACGCCGAACGCAACGATTCCTGCAAGGCTGATTCCCAGGCACTGGCTCAATGGCAATTTACGCATGTTGGTCTCCGATCTGTTGGTTGATTGAATAGGCTTGGCTGCATTCTATCGCCGAATACGAACGTCGAGAGCAAGCGCAGTATTCGTAGCCCGGATGCAGGCCGTCAGGCCTAAATCCGGGGGAAGTGAACACGTTTCCCCGGAATACGCTGCCACCCAAGGTGACTTCCTTCGGGGCGCGCTCCTTCCGGGCTACGAATTATTGATCGACTCCGCCATCCGCGACCTTGCAACCGCCTGTCCGGATTCCGCGGTATTCTCCCAATCACAGTCACGCCGCGCACAGATGCGGCGATCACTGCAACGCACACCAAGGAGAGGCTCATGGCGCAGGCCGCCACCATTCCCGTTGCACAGAACGTTCCGGATCTGGGGTATCGCGTCGTGCCGGACATATTCAAATTGCCCGAAGGCATGAATCTCGGGCCGTGTTCCGCGGTGGCGGTGCGTGCCAGCGGCAACATCCTGATTTTCAATCGCAGCGATCATGCGCTGATGGAGTTCAATCCGGACGGCAATTATCTGCGCACGCTGGGGCGCGGCATTTTCGACAACCCTCACGGCCTGCGGCTCGACGCGCAGGGCAATATCTGGGCGACGGATACTGTTGCGCACATCGTCGTCAAGATGAATGCCGAGGGGCGCATCCTGATGGTGCTGGGCGTGAAGGGCCGCGCCACCGACTGGCATCAGGCGGGGCATCTGCGCTGTTTCAACGAGCCCAATGATGTCGCGTTCGGCGCGCAGGGCGAGGTTTATGTGACGCAGGGTCACGGCAAGGGCGAGTCGCGGGTGATCAAGTTTGATGGTGACGGCAACTTTTTGACGACCTGGGGTGGCGAGGGCAAGGGGCCTGGGGAATTCAACCAGCCGCATGCGGTGATCGTTGACCGCGCGGGGCTGGTTTATATCGCCGACCGTTCCAACCAGCGCATTCAGGTATTCGATGCCGGGGGCAAATTCCTGCGCGAGAAACAGCATCCGGGCACGCCGTGCGGGCTGTGCTGGTGCAGTGACCAGCAGGACATCATGATGGCGCATGGCCACACCGGACGCATCATGAAGCTTGATAAGGATCTTAATCTGCTCGCCGCGACCGGCGGGCAGGGCAAGGGGCCGAATCGTTACGGCGAGGCGCATTACCTGACGCTGGATGCGCAGGACAATATCTATGTGGCGGATACGCTGAACTGGTGCGTGCAGAAGCTGGTGAAGAACGCCTGATAAAAATGACTGTTCACCCTTCGACAGGCTCAGGGCGAACGGTTATTTTGAGAGCTGTTCGTGGTGATGCTGAACTTGTCGAAGCATCGAACCATGAACTGCATTCCCGCTGATTTTGTCAGGTGCTCCTGGATGCGCCGATATTATAGTAACTTTTTGTTTTGATTAATAAATTTAATGCCTTCCAGTCTCGGTCCGTTTGATTACGTCATCGTCGGCGCCGGCAGCGCCGGCTGCGTGCTGGCCAACCGACTGTCCGCCGATCCCGACGTGTCCGTGCTGCTGCTCGAAGCGGGCGGGCAGGACAACTGGCACTGGATACACATCCCCGTCGGATATCTGTACTGCATCGGCAATCCGCGCACCGACTGGTGCTACCAGACCGTGCCCGAGGCGGGACTCAACGGCCGCGTGATCAACTATCCGCGCGGCCGGGTGATCGGCGGCTCGTCGTCGATCAACGCCATGCTGTATCTGCGCGGTCAGGCGCGCGATTACGACGAGTGGGCGCAATTGACCGGCGACAGCGACTGGGCCTGGCAGAATGTACTGTCTGCGTTCATGGATGTCGAAGATCACTGGCGTGGCGCCGACGAAAAACACGGCGCCGGCGGCGAGTTGCGCATCGAGACGCCGCGCACACGCTGGGACATCCTCGATGCGTTTCGCGCAGCGGCTGTCGAAACGGGAATTCCGGAGACGGAAGATTTCAATCGCGGTGACAATTTCGGTGTGTCGCGTTTTGAAGTCACGCAGAAAAACGGTGTGCGCTGGAGCGCGTCCAAGGCGTTTTTGCGTCCGGCGCTGCAGCGGGCGAACCTGAAAGTGATCACCGGCGCGCTGGTGAAAAAACTGCGGCTGGCCGGGCGGCGGGTGACCGGCGTGGAATTTTTCCAGGGCAAGCAGGAGATGTTTGCCGAAGCGCAGCGTGAAACCATCCTCTCGGCAGGTTCCATCGGCAGCCCGCAGATATTGCAACTCTCCGGCATCGGGCCCGGCGCCTTGTTGCAGCAGCACGGCATTCCGGTTATTCATGAATTGCCGGTGGGCGATAACCTGCAGGATCACCTGCAGTTGCGCATGTCTTTTCGCATCCGGAATGCGTTGACGCTGAACACCCTGCTCGATTCGTGGTGGGAAAAAGCGAAAATGGCGCTGGAGTATGCTTTTTACCGCACCGGCCCGCTGACTATGCCGCCGTCGCAGGTGGGCGCTTTCGCCCGATCCGATCCGTCACAGGCCACGCCCAATCTGGAATATCACGTGCAGCCCATATCGCTGGATCGCTTCGGCGTGCCGCCGCACAAGTTCCCGGCGTTCACTGCCAGCGTCTGCAATCTGCGGCCGACGTCGCGCGGGCATGTACGGATTGCATCAGGCGATCCACGCGCCTATCCGGCGATTGCGCCGAATTATCTGTCCACCGCGGAAGACCGCGCTGTTGCCGCCAACGCCATCCGGCTGACGCGGCGTATCGTCAATGAATCGCAGGCGCTCAAGCCGCATGCCCCCGAGGAATTCATGCCCGGTCCGCAATACCAGACGGAAGCAGAGCTGGTGCAGGCCGCCAGGCAGATCGGCACCACGATTTTTCATCCGGTGGGCACCTGCAAAATGGGGCGGGCGGATGACGCCGCCGCGGTGGTCGATCCGCAGTTGCGGGTGCGCGGTATCGAGCGGTTGCGGGTGATCGACGCTTCGGTGATGCCGACCATCACCTCGGGCAATACCAACGCGCCGACCATCATGATTGCCGAGCGCGGCAGCCGGTTGATTGTTGCATCATGACGTCATACCGGCGTAAGCCGGTATCCAGTAAGTTGCTGTTCTGTGTGGGGTACGTTCCTGGACCCCGGCCCCCGGCTTACTGAATGCCGGGGCAAGCTTCGCCGGGGTGACGGGTTGAGTTGAGGGGGCTGATGTTTTTAGAGGAGAGCAACATGAGGGTATGTAAGCAAACCATTTTCTTGGCTGCAGTCGCAGTGCTGGTCGCGCTCGGCAGTAGCGCAGCGTTGGCGCAGGGCACGTGGAAGCCCGAGCGCAACGTTGAAATCATCGTCGGCTCCAGCGCCGGTACCGGCACCGATCGCACGGCGCGGCTGATCCAGAAAATCTGGCAGGAGCAGAAAGCTGTTCCGGTGCCGACCACGGTGGTCAACAAGCCGGGCGGCGGCGGTGCGGTGAGCTGGGCCTACCTCGGCCCCAGGGCGGGCGACGGCCATTACCTGCTGGTGACGTCATACAACCTGGTGACCAATCACATCACCGGCCGCAGCAATGTGACCTACTCCGATTTCACTCTGGTTTCGCTGCTGATCAGTGAATACATCGGTTACGCCGTGCGCGCCGATTCGTCGTACAAAACCATAGGCGAGCTGGCGAAGGCGCTGAAGGACGATCCGGGCGCGGTACCGATCGGCACTTCCAGCAGCGCCGGCGGCGCCAACCACATCGCTGTGGGTTTGCTGGCCAAAGCCGCGGGCGCAGATATCAAAAAGCTGAAAGTGGTGATTTACAACGGCGGCGGCGAAGCGCTGGCCGGGGTGCTCGGCGGCCACGTCGTTCTGTGGGTCAATTCGGCATCCTCGATTGCGCCTCCGTACGCGGCGGGCACCATACGCCCGCTGGCGATCGCCTCGCCGCAGCGGTTGCCCGGTGCGCTGGCCGCGTTGCCGACAGCGACTGAGGCCGGCTTGCCGGTAGTGGCCGACAACTGGCGGCTGGTGGTGGCGCCGAAGGGGTTGCACGCACCGCAGGTGGAGTACTGGGATAACGCCTTCAAGGCGTTGACGGTCAGCGAGGCGTGGAACAGGGATCTCGGCGCTGCACACATGTCGAACAGCTACCGGAACAGCGCCGAAACCACGCGTTACATCTCCCAGCAATACGGCGAAATCAAGGGGATGCTCACGGAACTGGGCTTGGCGAAGGCGGAACGCTAACTGTCTGTGGTTGCTGCGTTTATTAAAGTTATCGGGTAATATGCCGGCCACGCGCCGGTCAGACAATGGGGGGGATCGGCAAGCACCTTTGGTGCACTGCAGCAATGCAGCATGTCAACCAGTAGGCTGTCTGCGCGTTTTTTGGCGTCAGTGGCACTTTATTGATGCCACAGTCGTGAAATCCAACCTTGAGGAGCTTTTAATGAACAAACTGTTAGCCGCAATTATCGCCGCCGCGTTCGCTTTCACCAGCGCCGGCGCCATCGCCGCCAAACACGGTGACGGCATGAAGAAAGACGAGCCGAAAGCTGAGAAAAAAGCTGAAGCCAAGAAAGACGAAAAGAAAGCTGAGAAAAAAGCTGAAGCCAAGAAAGACGAAAAGAAAGCTGAAAAGAAAGCCCCCAAAAAGCAAGAAGCCAAAAAAGAAATGAAGAAAGAAGACAAGAAGTAATTGTCTTTCGCACGATAAAGGCAGGGCATACGCCCTGCCTTTTTTTATTCCTATTTGAATCATGCGCTGGTTGATCGTTGCCAAAATCATGGTGGTCATGCACGCGTTGTTTGGCGTTGCAGCGATCAGCGCGCCGTACCGCCCGGCCGGACCGGAGGTGGTGCTCGAACGGTTGCCGCAGAAGCGGAGTGACGCGGGCGCTACCGCACTGGCCGCCGATCGCGCCCGTCTTGCCGCGCAACCACAGGATCCGCAACTGGCGTTGAACGTCGCCGCGCGTTACTTTGATTTGGCCGGCGCAGAGGGCGATCCGCGCTACATCGGTTATGCGCAGGCGGCGCTGGCGCCGTGGGCGACGGATCGCGAAGCGCCGCTCGACATGCTGTTCATGCGCGGCAAGCTGTTGCAGTGGCGGCATGAATTCAAGCCGGCACTGGAGTTGTTCGATCTTGTACTGCAGCGGCAACCGGATCATTTTGATGCCCTGAACTGGCGTGCCGCGGTGCTGAATGTGCTCGCCGATTACGAAGGCGCGCGGCGCGATTGCCGGACGCTGCGCGAAAAAGAAAAGGAACTGTACTGGGGCGGTTGCCTTGCTTATGTCGATGGGCTGACCGGGCAGGCGGCAGAGGCCGAGCGCCGTATGGCGGAATTGCTGGCGCGGCATGCCGACGCCGGACCAGCAACGCAGTTATGGCTGCTGACCCGCCTCGCTGATATTGCTGCCCGGCTCGGCCGACCGGCTGATGCCGACCGCTATTTCAAACGCGCGCTGGCGCTGGGCGTGACCAGCCAGTACCTGCTGGCGAACTACGCCGATTTTCTGATGGATGAAGGCCGTCATGCCGAAGTGGTGACGCTGTTGCGCGACTGGACGCGCTCGGACGTGCTGCTGCTGCGCCTGACGCTGGCGGAGCAGGCGCTGGGTGCGCCGGAATTCAAGACGTATGCCCAGTCGCTGCGCGAGCGCTTTGCGGCAGCAGCGCTGCGCGGCGACACGCTGCACCAGCAGGAGGAATCGCGTTTCCAGTTGCGCGTCGAGCGCAATGCGGGGCGGGCGCTGGAACTCGCGGTGACCAACTGGGCCGTGCAGCGCGAGCCGTACGATGCGCGCATCCTGCTGGAAGCTGCTGCGGCCGCCAGGCGCCCTGATCAAGCGCAGTCCGTGCTCGACTGGCTGGCGCAGTCGCGCCATGAGGATCCGCGGCTGGCAGCGCTGGCCAATGCGCTCAAGGCAGGCAAGCCATGAGACGGATACTGGCCGTGCTGCTGCTGGGTCTGTGCGCGCTGGCGCATGCGCACAAACCGAGCGACAGCTATCTCATTCTCAAAGTTGCAGAGGGCGGTGTTGCAGGGCAGTGGGATATCGCGCTGCGCGATCTGGAATACGCCATCGGCCTGGATGCCGACGGCGACGGCGAGATCACCTGGGGTGAACTGTCAGCCCGGCACGGCGAGGTGGCTGCGTATGCGCTGGCACGGCTGAAAATCACGGTCGGCAGCAAGGCCTGCACGCTGCAGACCGCTGACCATCTGGTGGATCACCACAGCGACGGCGCGTATGCGGTGCTGAAATTCAATGCCGTGTGCCCGGAATCCGGCGGCCGGCTGACCATCAGCTACGCGCTGTTTTTTGATCTGGACCCGACGCACCGCGGCCTGGCGCGCATCGAGTCCGGGGGCGCCACGCAGACCGCGGTGTTTCCCCCGGAACGCCACGAGCAGAGTTTTGATCTTGCGGCGCCGTCGCTGGCGGCGCAGATTTTCGCTTATGTGCGCGAGGGCGTGTGGCATATCTGGATCGGCTTCGATCATGTGCTGTTTCTGCTGTCGCTGCTGTTGCCGGCGGTGTGGATGCGTGCCGCGAAGCAGTGGCAACCGGCGCCGCGGTTTACGCCGGTGTTCTGGGAAGTGTTCCGCGTGGTGACGGCGTTTACGATCGCGCATTCGATCACCTTGAGCCTGGCGGCGCTGGAGCTGGTGGCGTTGCCGTCACGGCTGGTCGAATCAGTGATCGCCGCCTCGGTCGTGCTGGCGGCGCTCAACAATCTGTTCCCGGTGATCAATGAAAGACGCTGGGCGATGGCCTTCGGCTTCGGCTTGATACACGGCTTCGGATTTGCATCGGTATTGATCGATCTCGGCTTGCCGAGCGGATCGTTGTTGTCCGCGTTGTTCGGTTTCAATCTTGGCGTCGAACTGGGACAACTTGCCATCGTCGCGGTGTTTTTGCCGGTGGCCTATGTGTTGCGCCGTACGTGGTTTTTCGCGCGCGTCGTGTTTGCCGGGGGTTCTGTCGCGGTCGCCCTGTTGGCGGCAGCGTGGCTGGCGGAGCGTGCACTCAACATCAAATTGCTGTCCTAGAAACGCTGGTCCGCACCGCTACGACAAGGCGGATTTTTATTAATTTTTTGATTATAAACAATTATTTATTTCGGATGTCATGGGCATCGCGGCTGTCATGCGGTGCCTGCGCGCGCTCGGTCATGCCGTAGTCGCGGATGATGCCGGCCACGCGCAACCGGTAATCACGAAAGATGCCGCCGCGTCCCCGCGCCTGTGCGCTGCGGTGCTGTTCCAGTGTGCGCCAGCGTGCGACCGCGGCTTCATCGCGGAACACCGACAGCGACAGAATCTTGCCGGGCTCGCTGAGACTCTCGAAGCGTTCAATCGAAATGAAGCCGTCGATCTGTTCGAGCAGCGGGCGCAGGCCGGCGGCGAGGTCGAGGTATTCCTGCTTGCGGCCGGCTGCCGGCCAGACTTCGAAAATGACGGCAATCATTGGGTGTCCTCAGAATGCAAAACGCCGCAATCCACCATCGACCGGCAACACGGCACCGGTGATGTAGCGCGCGATGGGCGAGGCGAGGAACACCGCCAGTGCGGCGAGTTCTTCGGGTTCGCCATAACGACCGACCGGAATGTCATGCGCGGCTTCGCGGGCGCG
>JANNHN010000008.1:0-3751 GCA_031404395.1 Betaproteobacteria bacterium | reverse complement strand
CGGTGCGCGATGACTTCGCCTTGCCGACGATGGATTCGGTGAAATAGTCGAACGTGCCCGACGCTGTGCCCGCGCCGTAAAGCTTCAGCGGCAGGTTCGGGAACGACGGATTGATCTGGTTCCAGTTCGTGATCTTGCCTTCCGCCGCAGGCTCCCACGCCTTTTTCAGCTCGGCGGAGGAAATCGTCGTCACCGGATTTTCCGGATGCACGACGACCACGAACCGAGATCGGATTGTGTCTCCAAACGGCCCGTTGGTGAGCATTGGTTTGCTCGTTAGAGCTACCAGAATCAAAGGAACAGTGTAATGAATGGGGCCGTGCTGACTGCGCGGTTCACCCCGCGCTCAGACAGCGTCGTGCGATGAGAAGGCGACGGTGCATGGTGCGCCCGAGCGGTTGCTCCAGGCATGGTTGGTGCCGCACTGCACCACGGTGTCACCGGCCTTCAACTGCACCTCTTCAGTATCCAGCACCAGCGTGATCTCTCCCGTGAGGATCAGGCAGAAATCGAGCGTGCGTGTCCGTTGCATATAGGGATGCGGCGCTCCGGCGCCGCCGGTCGATGCCGCAGGAGAACCCATGGCAGCAAAAAAAGCCTGCACGTCGCGCGCGCTGACGCGCACCCCGCCGCGCTCCGGCGGAAACGTCACCACGCGGCACACCGAACCGCCGGGCGGCGGCTCCAGCATGTGCGGCAAATGCAGTGTATCGGTGATGCCGCCGATCCGCGCCGGCGTGCGGTCGGTGACCCAGATACGCGTGGCGCTGTAGCCCGGGCGCGCGGGGTCGGTACGCACATCGGGTGACGGACCATCGGCAATTTTCCGCGAGCGGCCGGACTCGTCATCAACGGTAACCAGGCGGCGCACCGGTTTCGGTGGTGTCATTGCAGATTCCATTCAGTCTTCATAGCGGGCGCCCATCATCACGAACGCCATCAGGCTGCCTTCGCGCGGATTGGTCCAGCCATGCCAGTTGCCGAGCTGCACGACAACGTCGCCGGGGTGCATCACATGTTCGCCGTCGTCGAGCAGCAGCACGCGTTCGCCCTGCAGCATGATCCCGTAATCGACCGTCTCCGATTTGTGCACCGGCGAGGAATACGCATTGGCGCCCCCTTTGTCCCAGGTGCCGCCGTGGCGCTGGTGCGGTTCATGCAGCGGTACCGCCGTCTTGTCCGCGGCCGGGTCATAGCCCGGCGGCCTGCCCGGCGACTGCACGATGCGCAAATGTCCGCCGGCCGCAGGCGGCTCAAAGCTGAAGAGCAGATTGCCGTCGTCGCGCCCGCCGCCGATCGGCGCCGGACAATTGTGGAAAACCCAGATGTCGGTCATGCAGGTGCCGGGGCGGATCGCCCCGGGATTGACGTTGGGCGCGGCGCTGTCATACAGCACGCACGAGCGCCCCTGCGTGTCGTTGTTGGTCACGACGCGGCGCACTGGTTTCAGCGTGTCAGCCATGCCCCGCCTCCTAGTCCGCCTGCAGTCCCAGCTGTTTGATGATTTTTCCCATCCTGTCGATCTCCAACTTGATCAACTCTGCCGAGCGTTCCGGTGACATGCCGAAAATCTCCGCGCCTTCGCCCTCCAGTCGCGCCTTCACGTCGGGCTGCTGCAACACCTTGACGAGTTCCTGGTAGAGACGCGAGACGATGGGTTGCGGCGTAGCGCCCGGCACCATGATCATGTGGCCGCCGACTTCGTCGAGGCCGGAAACACCGGATTCCGCGATGGTCGGCACGTCAGGCAGGGCCTGGGACCGCTTGGATCCGCTGACGGCGATTCCCCGCAGCCGGCCGTTTTTCACCAGCGGCAGGCTGGCGATCATGTTCGCCAGCTGGAACTGCACGTGTCCCGCCACCAGGTCCGTCATCGCCGGCCCTGCACCCTTGTACGCGACGTGCACGGCCGTCATGCCCGTATTCGCCTTCAGCACTTCCGTCGCCAGGTGCGGCCCGGTGCCCGCGCCGCCGGAAGCATAATTGAGCTCGCCCGGGCGTTTCCTGTCGAGCGCAACGAGCTCCTTCAGGCTGCGTACTGGCAGCGCAGGATGCACGACCAGGACGTACGGGGCGCCAGCCAGCACCGCGACCGGCTTGAGATCCTTGTGCGGATCGTACGGCAGCTTTTTATAGCGGCTGGCGTTGATCGTGTATGTCGCCACGGCGATCAGCAGCATGTTGTAGCCGTCGGCCGACGATTTCGCGGCAATGTCGCTGCCGATGACACCGCCGGCGCCAGTGCGGTTTTCGACGAACACGGTCTGCTTCAGGCTTTCTGTCAACTGCTGCGCCATGCTGCGCGCCAGGATGTCGCTGGGTCCGCCGGGCGCCAGCGGCACGATCAAGCGGATGGGGCGGGCCGGATAAGCGGACTGCGCCTGTACGGGCAAGGCCGGAATTGACGCAGCCAGTACTGCAAGGAAACCAATGATGCGTTGCATGCTGTGTTCCTCCTCTCGTGATTGAATTGCTTTTTTTAATCCTTAAAGCTTGCCGCCGAGCAGATCCATCGCCGTGTAATGGCAGATCTGCTCGCGTTCCTGCTTCGTCAGCCCCTTGACCTTGTCGAGCATGACCAGCGGCGCCTCCTCGCCCATGTCGAAGGGCGCATCGGTGCCCAGCGTAACCCGGTCCGCGCCGACCTGGTCGATCAGGTAACGCAGCGCCTTGGGGTCGTGGATCAGGGCATCGTAATAAAACCGCCGCATCAGCTTGTAAGGCGAAGTTTTGGTCAGTGCGCGGGTTTCCTTGCGCACCTTGTGGCCGTGGACGAAACGCCCGATCTGGTACGGCACATAGCCGCCGCCATGGGCGAGGCAAATCTTGAGTTTTTTCAGCTCATCCAGCGCGCCGCTGTACATCAGGTTGGCCGCCATGATGGTTGACTGCAATGGATTGCCGATCAGGTTGCGCAGGTAATAGTTCTCCAGCCCGCACGACGCGTCGAAGGAATACGGGTGGGCAAAGATGAACACCTTCAGTTCCTGCGCGCGGCGCAGCACCTTGCGGAAACGCGGATCGGCCAGCGCGGCCTCCTCCACCGAAGTACCGAGCTCAATGGCGCGGAATCCCCGGTCGCGCACAATGCGCTCCAGTTCGGCAATGGCAGCATCCGGATCCTGCATCGGAATGGTGCCCATGGGACGCAGCCGGTCCGGGTAGGCTGCCGCCATCTTGGCGATGCCGTCATTGATAACGCGTGACGCCGCCAACGCCGTGTCGCCATCCAGCCAATAGAAAAAGACCATCGGCGCCGGCGAAATGAAAGATACGTCGATGCCCTTGCGATCCATGCCGCGCACCTTGATCGCCGGATCGTAAAACTCCCCGAATACCGGAAACGTATGCCCGCCCTCGCGCACGATGCGACGCTTGCCATCGATCTCGGTCAGGCGCATCTGGTAGCGCACGGGATCGCGTTCGATCGCTTGCAGCATCTCCAGCGGGATGACGTGACTGTGCACATCGATGCGCGGGCGTGCTGTGACTTTCACCTTGCCAGTTTTTTTGACTGCCCCGCTTTTATTCGCCTTGACTGCCATGATGCTCCTCTGTATCCCGGACCCTCCGGGGTTGATCAATCCACCCTGACTCAATCGACCTTAATGCCGGCGTCGCGGATGACCCGGGCCCAGCGCGCCATATCTGTGCGCACGAATGCACCGAAGGCCTCCGGCGTGCCGCCGACCGGCTCAAACCCGATGGCAGCCAGCCGGCTGATGATGTCCGGCAGTTTCACCGCACTGTC
>JANNHN010000007.1:0-3324 GCA_031404395.1 Betaproteobacteria bacterium | reverse complement strand
CTCATTCGATTACGTGATCCTGTCGCAGACCCTGCAGGCGATGCGCAACACCGAGCGCATCGTGCGCGAAATGCTGCGCGTCGGGCGCGCGGGCATCGTCACTTTCCCGAATTTCGGCTACTGGAAAAACCGCCTGCAGGTGCTGCGCGGGCAGATGCCGGTTTCAGACTCGCTGCCCTTTGAGTGGTTCGACACTCCGAACGTGCATCTGTGCACCGTCGCCGACTTCGAGCAATTCTGCGCGCAGCGCGGCATCCGTATCATCGAGCGCACCGTGCTCACCGCCGGCCGGCCAGTGCAGGCATGGCCGAATCTGCTGGGCGAACTCGCCGTCTATCACTTCGGCGCGTGATTCACTGCGACTGCGTCACTGCGACTGCGTCACCGTGACTGCGGTGCTGCAGGCGCATCGGCGAGCCGCGTCACCCAGCGCAGCACCACCAGGCCGGGGATGGCGATCAGCGCGCACAGCAGGAAAAAACCCGGCCAACCGAGCCAGACCGCGAACAAGCCGGTCGGCGCTGCCAGCAACACGCGCGGCACACCCATCAGGCTGGACAGCAACGCGTATTGTGTCGCGGTAAACCGGCGATCGGTGAGCGCGCCCATGAAACCGACGAAGGCGGCGGTACCGAGACCTGCGGTGAAATTTTCCACGGCAACCACCGCCGCGAGCGCGGCAAGGTCCGGCGGATACCAGGCCAGGATGACGAAGCCCAGCGTCGAAATCATCTGGCCAAAACCGAACCACCACAGCGCGCGATAGGTGCCGACGCGCAATATCCAGATTCCACCCAGCGTGCCGCCGGCGATCGTCGCCCAAAAACCGAACAGCTTCACGACCGCGCCGATTTCGGTTTTGGTATAGCCCAGGTCCAGATAAAACGGAACAGTCATCGCCGAGGCCATGGTATCGCCCAGCTTGTAGAGCAGGATGAACGCCAGTGCGAGCCAGGCGCCCTCGCGCGCGAAGTAATCGCGAAAAGGCAGCAGCACGGCTTCTTCCAGCGTGCGCGGCCGGCCCTCCGGCAGCGGCGGCTCCGGCGCGAGCAGCGTGACTGCGATGCACACGATCATGCACGCCGCCATGATCCGGTACATGGCTTCAAACGACAGCAGGTCGGCGAGAATCAGGCCGCCGCCGCCCGCGAGCAGCATGCCCACCCGGTAGCCATTGACGTAGAGCGCCGAGCCGAAACCCAGTTCGGCGTCGCCCAGACTTTCGCGCCGGTAAGCATCAATTACGGTGTCCTGCGAGGCCGAGAAAAACGCGACCAGCATGCCCGCCAGCATGATCAGCCACAGATGATCCGGGGTCGGGCGCGCAAAACTCAGCAAAAACAACGCGCCTGCCAATGCGATCTGCACCAGCGTCAGCCAGCCGCGGCGGCGACCCAGGAATGCAGGTATGTAGCGGTCAAACAGTGGTGACCACAAAAATTTCAGCGTATAGGGCAGGCCGATCAACGCGAACAGACCGATACGCGCCAGATCAATGCCGCCGTCTTTCAGCCACGCCTGCAGCACCGAACCGGTCAGCAACAGCGGCAGGCCGGATGAGAACCCCATCAACAGCGCGACCAGCATGCGCCCGCTGAATATCGCAGCCAGCGTGTCGCGCCAGGCCGTCAAGCGAGCTTCCCGGCGTAATCGATAATCAGCGGTGCATGGTCGGAGAACCGCGCATCCTTGTAGATGGCTGCCTTCTTCACTGAAGCCGCCATGCCTGGCGTCGCAATCTGGTAATCAATGCGCCAGCCGACGTTCTTCGCCCAGGCCTGGCCGCGATTCGACCACCAGGTGTACTGCTCGGGACGCGGATCAACACGGCGAAACACATCGACCCAGCCCAGTTCGTCGAATACCCGCGTCAGCCAGTCCCGTTCTTCCGGCAGGAAACCGGAATTCCTGCGGTTGCCGCGCCAGTTTTTCAAATCGATTTCCTGGTGCGCGATATTCCAGTCGCCGCACAGCACGACCTCGCGGCCACCGGCTTTCAGTCGCTGCAGGTGGGGATAGAACTTTTCCATGAAATGAAACTTGGCCTGCTGACGATGTTCACCGCTGGATCCCGACGGCAGATAAACCGAAATCACCGACAATTTGCCGAAATCCGCGCACAGATAACGTCCTTCAGCGTCGATTTCTGCAACACCCAGTCCGGCGGCGACCCGGTCGGGCGCGACTTTTGAGTAAATGCCCACCCCGCTGTAGCCCTTCTTCCCGGCATAATGGAAATGACCGCGATAGCCGCCCGGCGCGAGCAATTCGTCAGTCATGTCCGCGGCCTGCGCCTTGATTTCCTGGACGCAGATCACGTCGGCACGCTGGCGCGGCAACCAGTCCAGGAACCCTTTGCGTGCAGCGGAGCGGATGCCGTTGAGATTCAGGGTTATAATTTTCATCGTTTCCAGTCCGGCCGCATTTTAGTCCGGCGGTATCGTGCAACCGCCTGCTGCGCCGATTTTCCCTACCGCGGGCACGCCGGTTGATAAGCAGACATGGCAGCCAGTTTCCGACAGGAATTCATCCGTTTCGCCATCGACACCAAAGTGTTGCTGTTCGGCGAATTTAAAACCAAAGCCGGGCGCCTGTCCCCGTATTTCTTCAATGCCGGGCTGTTCTGCGACGGCAAGTCGCTGCGACAGCTAGCGCAATTTTACGCGAAAGCGATTTCCGCAGTGGATGTGCCGTTCGACATGCTGTTCGGCCCCGCCTACAAGGGCATACCGCTGGTTGCCGCCGTCGCCATCACGCTGGCCGGGACCGGCCGCAACGTGGCGTTCAGCTACAATCGCAAGGAAACCAAGGATCACGGCGAAGGCGGCAGCGTGGTCGGTGCGCCGCTGGCGGGCCGGGTGTTGATCGTCGATGACGTCATTTCGGCAGGCACTTCCGTGTGCGAGTCGGTCAACCTGATCCGCGCCTCAAACGCTGTACCTGCCGGGGTGCTGATTGCACTGGACCGCATGGAACGCGGTTCCACGGAACTGTCGGCCACGCAGGAAGTCGGACAGCTCTACGGGATGCCGGTCGTCAGCATTGCCACGCTCGACGACTTGATTGAATATCTGAACAATGAAAAAGGGTTGGTGCCGCAGTTAACCGCTGTTGCTGCTTACCGTAAACAATATGGGGTGAATCATGCTTGAACGACTGTTGCACATCCGCACCATCCTTGCCGGCGCCGCAGCGCTGGCTGTATTTGCCGTCGGCGCAACGACGGTTCATGCGCAGAAAATCATTTGCTGGAAGGATGCAGCCGGCAAAGTCATCGGCTGCGGCGACCGCGTGCCGCCGGAATTTCAGAAAAACGAAACCAAG
>JANNHN010000006.1:0-2102 GCA_031404395.1 Betaproteobacteria bacterium | reverse complement strand
ACACCGAAGGTCTTGTTGCCGACGCTGTGCGAGTACTTGGCGCTCAGCCATTTCCAGCTCAGTGCGCCATAGACTTCCAGCGTGTCGGCCTTGACCCCGCCTGCCGCAACGGTGCCGGGGTAGTAATACTGGAGCACGCCGACGTCATAGCCGAAGTCGGTCTTGCCGATGGTGCCTTTGTAGCCGCCATAGACATCCCACTCCAAGCTGCCGCCACCGGAGTAGATGCCGAAATCGCGCAGCCAGCTGACGTTGGACAGCCAGGTGCCGATGTACACGCCGCTGGAGTGGCTGTAATCAAAGCCACCCTGAAACGCCGGTTTTTTGTCGGTCTGGGTCAGGCCACGGAATATGTACTGGCTGTAGATGCCGGCGTTGCCAGTCAGCGTATGCGGTGAGGCGGGGGCTTGCTGCGCAGCAACGAGGGCTGGGGTGAAAGCGCCGGCAACGAGTCCGGCAATGATGGTTTTTTTGAACATGGTTTTTCCTTTCAGTGTGGTCATGGGTGCAATAGAGTTGCGCGGTTCTATCAGCAGGTACCATGCCAGATAAAAAAAGTGTTATTATTCAATAAGTTATAATGATATCCTGGTAGGCCGGAAAATCCGGGCGCACCGCCGCAGTGCGTGTTTCAGGGATCATGCACCAAGTGCTGGCGCGCCGGTTTCCTGCCGGAATGGCCGGCTGCAATACCCGGTGTTGTTACACTCTGCGGCAAGTGGAGGCGTCATGGATCAAAAACTGCTGGTTGAAAACAACGACCGGGTGCGCGCCGTGCTGGCGCAAGGCCCGGCGGCCGACCTGGAAAAAAACCTGCGGGCGATGCTCGCCGGAGTGTTTGCCCGGCTGGATCTGGTGACCCGCGAAGAATTCGATATTCAGCGCGAAGTGCTGGCGCGAACCCGCGCCAAACTGGCCGAACTCGAGAAAAAAGTGGCGGACATGGAATCTTCCGCCACTGCCCGGCGCTAGCAAAGCGGTTCGTAGCACCGCCGGTCTGTCGTGGCGGCGTCAGCCGCGCACCCCCGGCAACCGTTGTACGGCTTTCACTCCACCAGACGGAATTCTCCTTGTCCCTTGCGGTACTTTACAGTCGCGCGCTGGCGGGCATGACGGCCCCGCTGGTGACCGTTGAGGCGCATCTCGCCAACGGCCTGCCGGCGTTTACCATCGTCGGTCTGCCCGAAGTGGAAGTGAAAGAGGCCAAGGATCGCGTGCGCGCCGCGCTGCAAAACGCGCGCTTCGAATTTCCGGCGCGGCGCATCACCGTCAATCTCGCGCCGGCTGATCTGCCCAAGGAATCCGGGCGTTTCGATTTGCCGATTGCGCTGGGCATACTTGCTGCCTCCGGGCAGATTCCTGCGGCGCGTTTGAAGGATCATGAGTTTGCCGGAGAGCTGGCGTTGACCGGTGAGTTGCGTCCGGTGCGCGGCGCGCTGGCCATGGCGCTGGCAGTGGCACGCGACGGCCGCGCGTTTGTGGTGCCGGCGGCGAATGCCGCAGAAGCGGCACTGGCTGAAAATGTGGTGGTGCATGCTGCCACCACGCTGGGCGAAGTCTGCGCACATCTTGCCGGGCAGAGCCTGTTGCCGCGTCCGGCGCCGATCGTCGCCGGTGAGCCCGTGGTTTATCCGGATCTGCTCGACGTCAAGGGTCAGAGTCAGGCGCGGCGTGCGCTGGAAATCGCCGCGGCCGGCGGCCACAGCCTGCTGATGGTGGGGCCGCCGGGTACCGGCAAGACCATGCTCGCGCAGCGTCTGCCCGGCCTGCTGCCGCCGATGACGCAACAGGAAGCCGTGGAATCTGCTGCGATTCAGTCGGTCGGCGCCAACGGTTTCGATGTCGGCGCGTGGAAACGCCGGCCGTACCGCGCACCGCACCACACGGCGTCCGCCGTGGCGCTGGTCGGCGGCGGCAGCAATCCGCGACCCGGTGAAATCTCCATGGCCATGCACGGCGTACTGTTTCTCGACGAATTGCCGGAGTTCGAACGCCGCGTGCTGGAAGTATTGCGCGGGCCGCTGGAATCCGGGCGCATCACGGTGTCGCGCGCTGCGCGGCAAGCGGATTTCCCCGCGCAGTTCCAGTTGATCGCGGCGATG
>JANNHN010000005.1:0-4692 GCA_031404395.1 Betaproteobacteria bacterium | reverse complement strand
CGAATCCTGGCTCGCCGACTCGGTGTCACCGAGCGCTCCCGGCAACTGCCGCACCACGCAATCCATCAACACCATCGCCGCCAGTTCGCCGCCGCTCAACACATAGTCGCCGATGGAAATTTCCTCGACCGACTGTTGCCCGATGACCCGTTCATCCACACCCTCGTAGCGCCCGGCAAGCAGCACAATGCCCGGCTCCTGCGCCAACTCCATCACCGCGACGTGATCCAGCAATCGTCCCTGCGGCGTCAGATGCACCAACCGCGGTTGCGCCACGCCCGCGCTGAGTTGTCGCTGGCGCGCCGCCTGCAGCGCCTTGCCCAGCGGCTCCGCCATCATCACCATCCCGGGGCCGCCGCCGTATGGCCGGTCATCCACGGTGCGGTGCGCATTCGCCGCAAAATCGCGCGGATTCCACGCCACAAACTGATACAGCCCGCGCTCCCGCGCCCGGCCGGTAACTCCCAATTCCGTCACCGCATCAAACATCGCGGGAAACAGCGTAACCACATCAAACTGCAGCATCAGTAGTCCGCTTCCCAGTCCACCACAATGACGCTACCGGCAAGATCAACCTTCCGGATTACCGGCCCGATGAACGGCAACAGCCGTTCGCGCTCACCTGCCACCTTATCCTCCACCACCAACACATCATTGGCGCCGGTCCCGAACACCCGGGACACCTTGCCCAACGTCACGCCCGCTGTATTGATCACCGCGAGACCGACCAGATCAGACCAGTAATACTCGTCCGCGCCGGCTTCCGGAAAAATATCGCGGGACACCGCAACACGCTGACCCTGCAGTGCTGCCGCCTGCTCCCGGTCGGCAATGCCTTCCAGTTTTGCCACCACCGCAGCGCCATGCTGCTTTGCAGACTCAACGACCCGCGCCTGCCAGCTGCCTTCCCGTCCCATCTGCCAGACCGCATACTGCAGCAGTCCGAGCGGCTCTTCGGTAAAGGTCTGTAATTTGATCCAGCCCTTGATCCCGTAGGGGGCGACGACGCGCCCCATGACCACCAGCCGCTCAGGCGGCCTTTTGCTCACCGGCCTGCTTGACGAGCCGGGTCACCGTGTCGGACAGCAACGCGCCTTTGCCCTGCCAGAACGCGATGCGTTCGCGGTTGATGCGCAGACGCTCAGTGCCCTCGGGCGCCTTGGGATTGTAGAATCCCAGACGTTCAAGGAAGCGGCCGTCACGCGCAAAACGCGAGTCAGCAGCAACCAGATTGAAGAACGGGCGCTTTTTGGCACCCCCACGCGCTAAACGGATAACGACCATGATGGAAATTCCTGTCGACCGGAAAAGTCGAAAGGGGCGGATTTTACGCTAGTTTTTCACTTCCACGCAACAAAAGCGGGGGTCTGCGGCATTTCCCGGGTGACTGGGTGTTAAACGCAAAAATTTCAAATAACTAATTGATTTTTAACATATTTATGACAAATCCTGAGATCGCTCCCGATGCCCGCATCAACACCGCACTGCACATCCGCTTCGGTGCAGGTTACGCCCCCCACGCAGCGCAACCGGGTCTTGCTGATCTGGCGCGAATTGCCGAACACCGGTCGATCCGGCGTTATGCCGCAACCCCCATTGCGCCGGAGTTACTGCGGTTGTTGTTGGCCTGCGCCCTCTCGGCGCCGACCAAAAGCGACCTGCAGCAGGCCGACATCATCCATGTCGCCGACACCGGCAAGCGCCAGCGCATCGTGGCCACGATCCCCGACATGCCATGGATACTCGATGCACCGGTGTTCCTGGTGTTCTGCGGCAACAACCGCCGCATCCGCCATATCGGCGCCTGGCGCGGCAAGCCGTTCGCGAACGAACATCTCGATCACTTCATGAATGCCGCAGTTGATGCCGGCATTGTCATGATGAATTTCATCCGCGCTGCCGAAGCCGCCGGTCTGGGTACTTGTCCGATCAGCGCCGTCCGCAATGCCGTCGATGCCGTGAGCCGCGAACTGGAACTGCCCGAGGGCGTATTTCCACTGGCGGGGCTATGCGTCGGTTATCCCGCAACGCCGGGTCACATCAGCCCGCGACTGCCGCTGGAGGTCACGGTGCATACCGACCGCTACGACGAGACTCGACTGCGCGAGCAGGTCGATGTCTACGACCAGCGGCGACACGCGCACCATCCTTACGGAAAACAGCGGCGTACCGCGCAGTTCGGTGAAGCAGAATTTTACGGCTGGTCGGAGGACAAGGCGCGGCAGTATGCCGAGCCGGAACGGGCGGATTTCGGCGCTTATATCCGGCGTCAGGGATTCAGTCTCAAGTAACTGACAGGCACAGCGCGGCGCTCAGTGCGCGCCCGGAAACATGCCTTTCATCGAGCGCATCATTTTCGCCATGCCGCCCTTGGCAACCATTTTCATCATTTTCTGCGTCTGTTCGAACTGACTGAGCAGACGGTTCACCTCCTGCACGCTGACGCCCGCCCCCGCTGCGATGCGGCGCTTGCGTGTAGCCTTGAGCAGCTCGGGCCTGGCGCGCTCCAGCGGCGTCATTGAGTTGATGATGCCCTCGAGCCGGCGGATCGCCTTGTCGTCCATCTGCGGCGCACTCTGCGCCGCCTGCGCCAGTTGCGCCGGCAATTTGTCCATCAGCGCGCTGATGCCGCCCATCTTGCGCATCTGCATGACCTGTTGCTTGAACTCATCAAGATCAAAACCCTTGCCGCTCTTGACTTTGCGCGCGAGTTTCTCAGTCACGCTTGTGATGGTTGCCGTCGCCCGACCCGTCAGGCGCGCGGCGGTCGCGGCGCGAAAGGCGTCGCCACCGACGGAGGTGGGCAGGAAGAGCCCGACGCCGGCGCCCATCAGGTACAGCCGAAACAACACCGGCCAGCCGGGGCGCGGCTGGCCGAGGATGAGTCCCCAGCGCAATGCGGCGAGTCCCTGGGACGAAAGCAGCAACGCCAGCGCGAGCAGGACCGCTGGCCAGACGGTGGGTGTGAGCTGCGCCGAGAGGCTGGCGATGTCGGCGCGCCAGAGGATGATCGCCAGCAGGATGATCCCGAGTCCTGCACGCAACCAGAATTGCCGGGTAGATTTCATGAGTTCCATTAGGCTGCTGGACGTCGTCCCCGGTGGGCCAGTCTATATTGGTCGCCCTTGCTCACGGTCCCGCTCTCTGCCGACTGACATACCACCCAGGCGATTCCTGCACCGATTCATTCCCGCCCAATTCCACAATCCCGCGGGACTCGCGCTGCGCCTGCTCCGCACCCGCGATCCCGATGCCTACGGTGCGATGCGCCAGGCGGCGCTCGGCGCGCTGCTGACCCCCATCGACCTGGTCCTGACCGTGGCGGAGGAGAAGCGCTATGCCGCCGCGGCGCCGCCCCGCCTGCCCGTCGTGCTGGTCTGCGGGCCGCCGCGCAGTGGGACCACCCTGGTGGCGCAGCAGTTGATCCTGCAGCTGCCGGTGGCCTACCTCTCCAACCTTGCCGGCATCTTCCCTCGTGCTCCGCTGACCGCCGCCCGCCTGGCCGGCCGGGTTGGGGCGCGGTGGCGTGGCACCATCGGCAGCTACTACGGACGAGCCCGCACACTGACGGCGCCGAGCGATGCCCTGGGGCTGTGGGACCGCTGGTTCGGCCGTGACCGCAATCTGCTGCGGTCCAGCCTCACCACGTCGGAACAGGAAGGGATGCGGCAGTTCTTCGGCGCGCGTGAAGCTGAGGACCCGCGTCCACTGGTCGCCAAGAATAACCGGCTCAACGGCCAGGCGGCCCTCGTGAGCGATGTCCTGCCGACCGCCCGGTTCCTCTGCCTCGAGCGGGATCCGGTGTTTCTGGCCCAATCGCTGCTGCTCGCCCGCCAGGAGATCAGCGGCGACGATGGACGGGCCTACGGGCTGCATCGTGCCGAGGAGGAGTCGGCGGTGAATCCGGTGGAGTCGGTCTGCGCCCAGGTGATGTTCCACGCACGCCTCGCGGCCACCCAGCAGGCGCTGCTCGGGCCGGAGCGGTTCTGGCGGGTTTCCTACGAGCAGTTCTGCGCCGACCCAGCGGCGCTTGTCGCGCGAGTTGCGCAGGAGCTGCTCGGCCTGCCTGACGCGGCACCGCGGCCTTCTCCGCTGGCGCCGTTCACCGTCTCCCGGCAGGACCGCCTTCCCGCCGGCATGCTGCGGCAGATCGAGGAGACTTTTGTCCGGCTGGGTCACCGGTCCGCGTGACTTCGCCCGTCGAGCGGACCCCGTTCTCCCAGTCCGATATTGTCGCGGCCGGGCTCATCCTCCTCGTCGCCCTGTTGCCCCGGCTCCTCTTCCTGGGTGCCGACCCGCCGCAGGATCTGCAGCAGGCGTTTCTGTTCGATGAGGGGCTCTGGTCGCATAACGCCCGCAACCGGGTCGGGGAGTTTGCAGGCCTCGAATTTCTTCTGCAGTTTGGCGAAATCGGCATTGTTCGGATTCGTCTCTCCCAGCTCATTTTGAATCGCCTCCAACTGTTCGCGAAGAATATGTTCACGCTGATTTTTCGAGATCTTCGATTGGGCCGTGTC
The DNA here is from genome assembly GCA_031404395.1 of Betaproteobacteria bacterium. Classification (GTDB taxonomy): domain Bacteria; phylum Pseudomonadota; class Gammaproteobacteria; order Burkholderiales; family SG8-41. The sequence goes on along the minus strand of JANNHN010000005.1, from coordinate 175 downwards.
GGAGATCCTTTTCCGTATCTCGAGAATCTGGATTTCGTGCGTCAGATACTCTGCCAGTATCTGCATCGCCGCGGTGAGGGTCGAGGCCTCGAGCAATGTCTGGCTACGCTCCAAAGGCAGGCCCAGTAATTGCCCAAGGGGATAGATGACCTGGGTGAAGTCTCCATCGGGCGTT
>JANNHN010000004.1:0-2584 GCA_031404395.1 Betaproteobacteria bacterium | reverse complement strand
GGCCGGTGAAGTGCGCCCGGTGCAGCGCGGGCAGGAGCGGCTGAAAGAAGCGGCGAAGCTCGGCTTCACCCATGCGCTGATCCCGCATGCCAATCAGCCGCGGCAGGCGATCGATGGTCTCAAGGTGATTGCGGTCAGACGTATCGAGGATGCTGTTGTGCGCTTTCGTGACGGATTCGCCTGATCGGAATATTCAGGGATTCACAAGTTTTTCGGGTAGCATCGTTTTACCGCAGCGGTCGCCGGATCGGCTGACTGATGGGCTTTACAAAAAAATCGGGAACACACTGCAAACCGGAGACAAACATGTGCGGTGGTGTTTGGCGTCTCGCCCAGGACTTCCACAGGAAAATCCGGAAGTTCGTGTGGCGCGAGCGTGCGTAGTCGGCCACAGCGATAGAATAGTATAAGCACTTGATTTTATTCATATTTTAATCAACGCAGTCATTGACTGACGCACCCCGGACATGAGCGGCAGCGACACGATTCTCGAGACGCGCGGACTGACCAAGGCTTTCCGCGGCTTTTTGGCGGTGGACGGCATCGATCTGCGCGTCAGGCGCGGCACCATCCATGCGCTGATCGGCCCCAACGGCGCTGGCAAGACCACCTGCTTCAATCTGCTGACGCATTTTCTCGCGCCCACGCGCGGGAAAATACTGTTCAACGGCCGCGAGATCACCGGCATGCGTCCGGCGGCCATCGCGCGCATGGGCCTGGTGCGGTCGTTCCAGATCTCGGCCACGTTTCCGCACATGACGGTGCTGGAGAACGTGCGGGTGGCGCTGCAGCGCAAGACCGGCATGTCGATGCATTTCTGGAAATCCGGGCGCACGCTCGACCGGCTGAACGCGAAGGCGATGGAATTGCTGGAAGCGGTGGATCTCGGATCGTTTGCCGGCGCGGTAACCGTGGAGCTGCCTTATGGCCGCAAGCGCGCGCTCGAAATCGCCACCACGCTGGCGCTGGATCCGGAAATGATGCTGCTCGATGAACCGACGCAGGGCATGGGACACGAGGATGTGGGGCGGGTGGTCGAACTGATCCGCAAGGTGGCGGCCAATCGCACCATCCTGATGGTCGAGCACAACCTGAGCGTGGTGGCCGACTTGTCCGACACCATCACCGTGCTGGCTCGCGGCATGGTGCTGGCCGAAGGGCCGTATGCGGAAATTTCCCGCAATCCGCAGGTGCTGGAGGCTTATGTGGGCACTGAGGTGGGCACTGAGGTCGGCGCCGGGATCAGCACCGGACACGGGGTGCCGGCGTGAGTAGCGTCGTTATGAGCACTGCCCCCTCACCCCGGCCCTCTGCTCCGCTTCAAGTGTCCCCTTGCCCCGGAGGGGGAGGGAGTGATGGGGTGGAGATGCTGCGGGTCACCAACCTGCATGCGTTTTATGGCGAATCCCACGTGTTGCACGGGATTGATTTCAGCGTCAATCGTGGTGAAGTGGTGACACTGCTCGGCCGCAACGGCGCCGGGCGCACCTCGACGCTGCGCGCCGTGCTGGGACTGACCGGGCAGCGCAGCGGTTCGATCATGATCAACGGTCGCGAAACCATTGCGCTGCCCACACACCGGATTGCGCATCTGGGCATCGGCTACTGCCCGGAAGAGCGCGGCATATTTGCCAGTCTGACTTCTGAAGAAAATCTGCTGTTGCCGCCTATAGTCGCGAGCGGCGGCATGACCGTGGACGAGATCTACGGCATGTTTCCCAATCTGCATGAGCGTCGTAACAGTCCCGGTTCACGGCTCTCCGGCGGGGAGCAACAAATGCTCGCGATTGCGCGTATTCTGCGCACAGGGGCACGACTGCTGTTGCTCGACGAAATCAGCGAGGGATTGGCGCCGGTCATCGTGCGGACTCTGGGCAGCATGATCCGCAACTTGAAGGCGCGGGGTTACACGATTGTCATGGTCGAACAGAATTTCCGTTTTGCCGCGCCCCTGGCCGACCGGCATTACGTCATCGAGCATGGCCGGATTGTCGAGTCCGTGACCAAAGACGAATTGTCTTCGCGCATGGACCGGCTGCATGAGTTGTTGGGTGTCTGATTCCGTTTTTTCATCAATGAGAGAGAAGGAGCGAACATGAAAAAGAAGCTGTTGGTTGCGGCAACCGCCGCCGCGTTGCTGGGTCTGGTTACGAGCGCTCCGGCGCAGCAGGCATCCAAACTTTCCGGCGGGACGGTCAAGATCGGCATATTGACCGATCTGTCCGGGACCTATTCCGACCTGGCGGGGCAGGGGTCAGTACTCGCCGCGCGCATGGCGATTGAGGATTTCCTCAAACAGGAAAAAAATCCGTTCAAGGTTGAACTGATGTCCGCGGATCACCAGAACAAGGGCGATGTGGCTTCCAACAAGGCGCGCGAATGGTTTGAGCGCGATGGCGTGGACATGATCGGCGATCTGGTCACGACATCCACTGCGCTGGCGGTGATGCCGGTGGCCAAGGAGAAGAACCGGGTAACGATAGTCAACGGCGCGGCTTCGACGCTGATCACCGGCAAGAATTGCACTGACGTGAATGTTCACTATACCTACGACACCTACGCCCTTGCCATAGGTACCGGGCGC
>JANNHN010000003.1:0-3676 GCA_031404395.1 Betaproteobacteria bacterium | reverse complement strand
CACATTGGCCATGGTCACGTCGATCTGCGGCTCTTCCTCGCGCGGCGTCACCACCACCGCGAACACGCCGAGCAACAACGCCACCAGCGCCAGCAACGGCGTGATCTGCGAATCCTGGAAATAACGGGCGATGCGCCCGGAGATGCCCATACTCACCTGACGTGCGCCATTCCGGCCTTGATCGGCTCCAGCGCCACCCGCTCTCCGGGCTTCAGGCCGGCCAGCACCTCGACGCCCTGTTCATCGCCGGCCGCACCGAGACGCACCTGCCGCAAGCGCGGCAGGCCCTGCGGATCCAGCACATACACTGCGGTGACTTCGCTGCGGCGGATCACCGCGACTCGCGGCACCAGCAGCCGCGTCGCGCGGCCGGTGGAAAAATGGGCGCGGGCAAACACGCCGGGATAGATGCCGCTGACGTCGGCGGGCAGGTCCAGCCGCACCCGCGTGGTATGCGTGCGCGGATCGGCGGACGGCACGACGGTGATCTGTTTGACCTCGATGCGTTTGCCGAGGGTAGGGATTTCCACCCAGGCCTTGCCGGCGGCCTGTATCGCCGGCAACTGCGCCTGCGGCAGGTTGGCGACGACGCGCAGCGACGACGGGTCGAACCCGGTCATCAGCGGCTTGCCGGGCGTCGCCATTTCGCCGACCTCGACATGTCTTGCGGACACCACACCGCTGTACGGCGCGACGATGGTGGCGAAACTGCGTTCGGTGCTCGCCTGTCCGACCCCCGCAATCAACGACGACACGCGAGCCTGCGCCGCCTTGTAATCGGCCTCGGCACGATCCAGTCCGGCCGCACTGATGAATTTCTGCGCAGCCAGCTGTTTGGAACGCTCGAACTGCGCGCGGGCATTGGCCAGCGACGCCTGCGCCTCCTGCACCTGGGCAGTGCTGGCTGCCACGGCCTGGGTCGCCGCGCGCTCGTCGATGCGCACGATCACTTCGCCCTTTTTGACGGCATCGCCGACGTCAAAGCGCAACTCGACGATGCGACCGGCGATCTGCGCAGCAACGGTCGACTGGCGCACGGCTTCGACCACCGCTTCCGCCGTATAGGCAAGATCGATCGCGCGCGCTTCGACGACCGCGGACGACAACGGCGGCGCCGGCGTTTTTGCCGGCGCTGCGGATTCTCCGCTGCAGGCGGCAACCAGCGCGACAATGGCAAGAGCGGTCGGCAGTCTCATGCGGGTATGTTAGACCTGTTTGTTGATCCAGTTGACCAGCGTGCGCGCGTCCATCGTGCCAGACGTACGCGCAACCTCCTGCCCGCCGCGAAACAGCGCCAGCGTCGGAATCGAGCGTATGCCCGCGCGCGCAGCTACCACCTGCGCTGCCTCGGTATCGACCTTGGCGAACAGCACCCGGGTTTGCAACTCGCGCGCTGCTGCCTCGAACTGCGGCGCCATCGCCCGGCATGGCGCACACCAGGCTGCCCAGAAGTCCACGATCACCGGCAGTCCGGTGCGGCCAATGACGGTATCGTAGGTCGCATCGGTCAGTTCGACCGGCTTTCCCGACAGCAGTGCGGCCCCGCACTTGCCGCACTTGGGCGCGTCGCTCAGGCGCTGCGCAGCGACGCGGTTCTCGGTCGCGCAGTGTGCGCAAACCACATGCACATAATCAGTCTGTTGTGCCTGCATGGCCATATCCTTTCGCAATCAGGAACACGAACCGGCGGATTTCACGCCGAGACGGCGCAGGATTGCCTCCAGCGGACACAGGCGCGTGAATCCGCTCTGGAACAGGTTCGCGCCGACGAAGGCGGTAAACCACAGGAAGTTTGCGCTGACGAACAGCGGACTGCCCTTCACCCCCAGGGCTAGGGCCAGCAGCACAAACAGCCCGGCGAATATGCGTATCAGTCGTTCAGTGGTCATCATGAGTCTCCGCTTGCGGCCGGCCACTTGGCCGGCATTCATGGCTCAATATACTATGGGGAGTATAGTATGTCAAACGGCCGGGCACCTTGCACTGACATACCCGGTAGAGTATGCTGTACCCTCTTTACGGAGAGCCCATGGCTGTTATCGAAGACCAGCAACACCGCAGGGAACTGATTCTGCGCCTGAAACGCGTCGAGGGTCAGATACGCGGCATCCAGGCGATGATCGACAGCGGCGCCGAGTGTGAAAAAGTGGCCCAGCAACTGTCCGCCGCGCGGCGGGCGCTGGACAAAGCTTTCTTCAGCGTGCTCGCCTGCGCGATTCAGACATCACCGGAAAAAACTACGGGCGCCAAAGCCGCCGAAGAACGCGTCAAACACGCGGCAGCCCTGCTGGCCAAGTTCGGCTGATGAACTTTTCGCCGGCGCAATGGTCTGCAGATACTGAGTTGCGGAATTCGCTGAAAATCCATAGACTGCCGTCCGATGAAAAACGCGCGACTGATTGCACTCTGGCTGTTGATGCTGGTTCTGCCGCTGCAGGGACTGGCGGCAGTTGCGCCGTCGGCACGCTGCGCCGACGACCCGTCAGGGACTGCGGTACAGACCATGCACGACGGCCATCATGGCGTTGCGCAGCAGGCGCATGACCACCCCGCAGATTATCCGCACCACGATGACGGTCAGCCTGCAGATCAATTCGGCGGCCACGCCTGCTCTTATCATCTGTTTTCCGGCATGCCATCGACCACAGTGCCGGACGTGCCTGCGCCACCGCACACGGCAATGCCACGCGTTTCGCTGCTCACCACGCTTCACATCCCCGAACTGCCCCAGCGCCCGCCAAGGGCCTGATCCCCCCTGGTTTTCCAGCAGGCACTCCACGCTGATCGCGCGGCTGTGCTTCGTTGAGCGATGCAATCGCCCGTAACACGAATTGGGGATCATCATGCAGTTGAAACTTGTATTGTTGTGCTGCGCCTGCGCGGCATTCGCTTCACCGGTCGTGATGGCGCAACAGCGCGCGAACACCAATCCCGCGGATTCGCGGGCTGAAGTTCCGCCCGCGCGCTACCAGTCGGCATTTACCGGCTACCAGTCGTTTCGCGACGAAAAGCTCGCGCCCTGGCGTGAAGTCAATGACGAAGCCGCGCGCATCGGCGGCCATACCGGCATCTTCGGCGGCGGTGCCGCCGGCCATGGCGTCACGAAACCCGCCGCCAGCACGCCCGCGCCTGCAGCAGCGCCGCGTGCAATGCAGGGCAAGGACCCTCAAGGAATGATGAAATGAATCAATCAAAACAACAGCTTGGACATCCGGCGCGCGTGATCGCCGCGGCAGTCATGCTCGCCTTCCTGGGCGGCTGCGCCTCGCTCTCCGAGGACGGCGGTTTCAGTGCCGTGCAAAGCGCAGCGAAAGAACGCGGCCTCAATCAGGACATGCCATGGATCAAGACTGAACAGGATGCCGACAACGCCCGCGCATCGGTCAAAAAACTGCTGGCTGCGCCGCTGACCGCAGATACCGCCGTACAGATCGCGTTGATCAACAACCGCGGACTGCAGGCCACCTACGCCGAGCTCGGCATCGCCGAGGCCGACGTGGTGCAGGCCGGACGGCTGCGCAATCCGGGTTTTTCGTTCGGACGCTTCACCCGCGCCGACGAGGTGGAGATCGAGCGCACCTTTCTGTTCGACATCCTCGGCCTGATCACCATGCCGATCCGCACTGATCTGGAAAAGCGGCGCTTCGAGCTGACCAAAGGCCGCGTCGCGATGGAA
>JANNHN010000002.1:0-2771 GCA_031404395.1 Betaproteobacteria bacterium | reverse complement strand
GTAATCGCCGACGCCGCCCACGCGCATCAACTGGGTGTGGCCGCCGGAGACCAGCAGCGCGACAAACGGAAATTGCGGCGCCGGATCGGCCAGCAACGGGGACAGCAGGTGGCCTTCGAGGTGATGCACGCCGATGGCCGGAATGCGCAGGGCGTGGGCGAGGCTCGCGCCGATGCCGGCGCCGACCAGCAGGGCGCCGGCCAGGCCGGGGCCTGCGGTATAGGCCACGGCGTGCAGATCAGCCAGGGTCGCGCCGGCCTGGCGCAGCACTTCCCGGGTCAGCGGCAGCACCCGGCGGATGTGGTCACGGGAGGCCAGTTCCGGCACCACCCCGCCGTAATCGGCGTGCAGGGCGACCTGGGAGTGCAGGGCGTGGGCGAGCAGGCCGCGCCCGGTGTCATAGAGAGCGATACCGGTTTCGTCGCAGGAGGTTTCGATGCCGAGTACGAGCACGGGGAAGGTGGCCGGGGCGGCGCAGGCGGGGTGCCCGACACCTGTAAATTCTGGCTGAATCTGGTTATAATACCGCGCTTTGCCCCATTACCGACCCCGCTTCGAGGTTTCATGACTACAGTACGAGTGAAAGAAAATGAGCCGTTTGAAGTAGCCCTGCGCCGCTTCAAGCGCACCGTGGAAAAAACGGGCTTGCTGACCGAATTGCGCGCCCGCGAGTTCTATGAAAAACCGACTTCGGAGCGCAAGCGCAAGCTCGCCGCCGCGGTCAAGCGCACGCACAAGCGTCTGCGCTCGCAGTTGCTGCCGCCTAAGCTCTACTAGAAGCGCTCTACTAAAAGCGTCGCAACCGTGTCGTAAAAGGGTGCAGGGGCAACGCCTCGCACCCTTTTGTTATTTGTAAGTCCAGGCCGGAGGAACACCATGTCAATGCGCGAACAAATCAATGATGACCTCAAAGCCGCGATGCGCGGCGGCGATGCCGCACGCCGCGACACCATCCGGCTGCTGCTCGCTGCGCTGAAACAGCGCGAAGTTGATGAGCGCAAGGTGCTGACTGATGCCGATGTGCTCGGCATCATCGAGAAAATGATCAAGCAGCGTCGTGATTCCATCGCCCAGTTTGAACAGGGCGGGCGCCAGGATCTCGCCGACAGGGAGAAGCAGGAGCTGGCGTTGCTCCAGGCCTATATGCCGCAGGCGCTGGGCGAGAGTGAAATTGCTGCGGCGGTGGCGGCGGCGATTGCCGAAACCGGCGCGGCAGGACCGGCTGACATGGGCAAGGTGATGGCCGTGCTGAAGCCGAAACTGGCCGGCCGCGCCGACATGTCGAAAGTGTCGGCCACCGTGAAGACACAATTGACGAAAAACTGAACCCATGAGCTGTGCTTCGCCGGGGAAATCGTAGCCTGTTGTTTTTGCTGGTATTTCGGAATGTCGCGCCCAGTACGCGCGGCAACCGGTGGCGTACGGCGCGCTACCCTATAAACTGCAGTACGTTTTGGGCAGCATCCCGCAGCCCGTTCTGAGGTGGGGCACTCGGCAGCGCGCATGATTCCGCAGTCGTTCATTCAGGATCTGTTGAGCCGGGTCGATATCGTCGAAGTCGTCGATCGCCACGTCAAGCTCAAGCGCAGCGGCGCGAACTATTCGGCGTGCTGCCCGTTCCATACTGAAAAATCGCCGTCGTTCACGGTCAGCCCGACCAAGCAGTTCTATCACTGCTTCGGCTGCGGCGCGCACGGTACAGCCATCGGTTTCATGATGGAGTACGGCGGCATGGGTTTTATCGATGCGGTGAAGGATCTCGCGCAGAACGCCGGCATGACGGTGCCCGAGGAGGCGCGGTCGCCGGACGCGCAACGTCGTGTCGAGGAAGGCCCGGATCTTCTGGGCGCGTTGCTGCAGGCCGCACAGTACTACCGCAATCAACTGAAAGACGCGCCGCGGGCGATTGAATATCTGAAACGCCGCGGCCTGTCGGGCGAAATCGCCAAGCGGTTCGGCGTCGGTTATGCGCCCGACGGCTGGCAAAACCTTGAGCAGGTGTTTCCCGATTACCAGGACAAGGCGCTCACCACCGCCGGTCTTGTGAAACAGAACGACGAAGGCAAACGCTACGATGTGTTCCGCGACCGCATCATGTTTCCGATTGTCGATGTGCGCGGCAACATTATCGGTTTCGGCGGACGGGTGCTGGGCGACAGCGAACCGAAGTATCTGAACTCGCCGGAAACGCCTGTCTTCGAGAAAGGCCGTGAACTCTACGGCCTGTTCCAGGCGCGCCGCGCCATCCGTGACGCCGGCTGCGTGATTGTGGTTGAAGGCTACATGGACGTGGTGGCGCTGGCGCAATCGGGCATTGAGTATGCGGTGGCCACACTGGGTACGGCGACGACGCCGATTCACGTGCAGAAGCTGCTGCGCCAGTCCGACGAAGTCGTGTTCTGTTTTGATGGCGATGCTGCCGGGCGCCGCGCCGCGTGGCGCGCGCTGGAAAACAGTCTCGCGCACCTGGCGGACGGCAAGCAGGTGCGCTTTCTGTTTCTGCCGGATGGCGAAGATCCCGACACCTATGTGCGGGCGAACGGCAAAGCCGCGTTCGAGGCGTTGCTCGCCAAGGCGGAACCGCTGTCGCGGTTTCTGATTGACGAGTTGCGCTCGAATGTCGACATCAATACTTCCGAAGGCCGCGCCAAGCTGATGCAGCAGGCGAAACCGCTGGTGAAGCAAATCGCCGCACCCATGCTGTCGCTGCTGATCCGCAAGGATCTCGCGCAACTGGCCGGCGTGTCGCAGCAGGAACTCGATGCGCAATT
>JANNHN010000001.1:0-1827 GCA_031404395.1 Betaproteobacteria bacterium | reverse complement strand
CTGCTGGCAGCAGGTTTGCTGACCGCAGTAACCATGCCGGCGCAAGGCGCTGCATATCCCGAGAAGCCGGTGCGTGTCGTGGTGCCGTTTGCAGCGGGAGGACCGGCAGATCTCGTGGCGCGGTTGCTCGGGCAAAAGCTGTCGGAGCAGTGGCGCCAGCCGGTGGTTGTTGATAACCGCGGCGGCGCCGGCGGCAATATCGGTATGGCACTGGTCGGGCAGGCGCAGCCGGACGGTTATACGCTGCTGCTGACGACGTCGGTATTCATCAGCAACCCCAGTCTCTACAAGCAGACCGGTTATGACGCGTTCCGGGATTTTGCGCCGATCACGCTGGCCGGCGTGTCGGCGACGGTGGTGTCGCGCCATCCGGCGTACACGGCGGTGAACTCGATGCAGGACATCGTGCAGCAGGCGAAAGTCGCGCCGATCCCGTTTGCTTCCCCCGGAATCGGCACGGCCGGTCATCTCGCCGGCGAGCTGTTCCGCAACATCACCAAGGCCAACCTGCAGGCCGTGCCGTACAAGGGTGCCGGGCCGGCGATGACAGCACTGCTCGGCGGTGGTGATGTCAGGCTCGGCTTCACCGCAGTGCCCCCGGTCGTGGCGCTGTCCAGATCAGGTCGCCTGGTGCCGATTGCGGTGACCAGCCTGAAGCGTCTCGACGTGCTGCCCAATGTGCCGACAGTGGCGGAAACTTATCCCGGCTTCGAGGTCGATAACATGTACGGCCTGCTGGCGCCGAAAGCCACGCCTGCCGCGCTGGTGCGCAAGATCAACGCTGATACGCTTTCGGTATTGAAATTGCCCGATGTGCAGCAACGCCTGGCGCAGGACGCGTTCGACATCCGCGGCAACACGCCGGAGGAATTCGGCCGTTACCTGCGCGCGGAATTCATCAAATGGGCGAAGGTCGTCAAGGAGTCGGGCGCGCAGGTGGAATGAAGTCGCGTTACTGATGTGCGCGGCGTGAGAAAATGCGGAATCCATTTTCCGCCCAACGCCCGCTGCCCATGAAAAAGCTCCAGCACCTGTTTGACAGCAATCGAATCTGGTCCGAGCGCATCCGTCACCAGAATCCCGGGTTCTTCGCCAAGCTCGCGCGCCAGCAGTCGCCGGAATACCTGTGGATCGGCTGCGCCGACAGCCGGGTGCCGGCCAACGACATTGTCGATCTGCTGCCCGGTGAACTGTTCGTGCATCGCAATCTCGCCAACGTCGTCACCCACACCGATCTCAACTGCCTGTCGGTGATCCAGTTTGCGGTGGATGTGCTGAAGGTGAAGCACATCATGGTAGTCGGCCATTACGGCTGCAGCGGCGTCGGCGCCGCGCTGCGCGGCGACCGCATCGGGCTCAGCGACAACTGGTTGCGCCATGTGCAGGACGTGCGTCAGAAACACGAATCACACCTGATTACGCTTACCGACCCGGCCATTCGCGCCGACCGGCTGTGCGAATTGAATGTCATCGAGCAGGCCGCCAATGTCTGCCAGACGACGATGGTGCGGGACGCGTGGGAGCGCGGGCAGTCGCTGGCCGTGCATGGCTGGGTCTATGGCCTGCAGAACGGTCTGATCCGGGATCTGAGCTTTACCGTTGCCGGCCCGGATGAAGCGTCATCCCGTTACGAGTCGGCGATTTCCGGTCTGCAGTGAACGGAACCGCGGTTGGTGTTCAGATGATGCCGGCGTCACGCAGCGCCGCAATCTCCGCATCGCTTTTGCCGAGCAAGCCGCGCAGCACGTCGTCGGTATGCTGCGACAGCAACGGCGGTGGCACGTCGTAGGCCAGCGGTGTCCGTGAGTATTTGATCGGATTCGCCAC